>DATLXY010000160.1:0-8530 GCA_035575335.1 Nitrososphaera sp.
ATCTGTTGCATAACTGACCAATCCATGCATGTCTAGTCTACTCCTGACTACAATTTCATTCCCATGAACATGTTGTACAGCAACGCGTTCAGGAACATCTTTGCCATGTTTGTCCGGTAATTCCTTGCCATCAACCACACATACACATACACATACATACCTGACCAGGGATTGGTTGCAAGAGTGCCACTAGTTGTTGACCATGTACGGGAGGCGATGACAAAAGAAGGCCAAGCTAAATGCAGCTTGCTTGGTCAAACCTCCTTGACAGAGGGTCAGTTGTGCAACAATGCATTGCAAAGACAACCTTTTAATCCTATTAAAAAGTAACCGATGCTGTATCTATTGTGGTTAAACGCGATGATGAGGGTTCTGATAAGAAGATCAAGACAGAGACTGTCACCTTCCGGCTTCCATCTCAACTTATCCACGAGCTTAGGACGGATGCAGCGCTAGAAGGCGTCAGCCTCAACAATTATGTGGCCAGAATTTTCTCAAACCACATACAGTGGGAAAGATACGAGCGCAAAGTAGGGCTCTTGCCCATGACCGAGGCTTTTTTGAGTGAGGTCCTTAACCAGCTGACAGACCAGCAGGTAGTAAATCTGGCTCAAAAGATAGAGAAACAAAAGTTCAGAAATATACTTGCTTTTATGAGGGATAGCCCAAACGTAGACGAGTTTGTAGAAGTCATGCGCGCTTGGTTGACTGTGTCGTGGATGCAGCAAAACATCGAGGTCAGAAACAGCAAATATTACTTCAAGATTCAGCATAACCTTGGACCAAAATGGTCACTCTATGTAAAGACACTCATCTCTGAACTCTCCAATGATATGCTTGGAAGAAGGACAGACATCAGCATAGTGGGTGATACTATATCCTTTGTTTTTGCAAAGTAGACCTATAATACAATGCAAGACAAAGTAGACTCGTTTCTTAAATAAAATAACTAATAAGCTAATACCATGAGCGAAAACATCAATGTAGTCGACAGCCCCAAGCACTTCATGGTGCTTGATGCAGTTTCACGGGGCGTCGAAGATGCAGGCAAGATAGCAAGAGTAACCAAGACCGACAAGACAGAGGTCGAAATCATACTAAATGATCTTAGAGTTCAGAGACTCGTCATAATCGAGCAAAAGAAAGGTCTTTTTGGCAAAAAGCTTCATGCCCGCATTACTGACACTGGAATAACGCTCCTCTCTTCAAAGAAACAGGAACTGGAAGAGAAGGCTAGGGAGCTCAAGGACATGTACAGAAGTGGTGACAAGCAGGGAATGCAGTCGTTCATGGATGACAATAGGGCTTGGCTTCCAATGATGATATTCTCCGGGATAATGAGCGCGATGACGTTTGCCTCAATGATGTCATTTATGGGCATGGAGATGAACCCTGCCGAATCGGCAATGGCTGGAGACGCTGCAAACGCCGGTGCACAGGCTGCAGGTGCAGATACCCAATCGGTCGCTGATGTCAGCAGTGCCGGGACTGCTGACGCTGGAGCAGCAGAGAGCGGGGCAGACTTCGATGGGGGAGACTTGGAGTTTTGACGATTGAAAATGTCAACAACAATACTCGCAAGAGTGCCGGCGGCATTAACTGCCCCAACTGCTCAACGCCGATGCAAGAAATTAGGAGGTATGATGCTGATATAGACTACTGCCCTTCGTGCAGGGGAGTATGGCTCGACAGGGGTGAAATAGACAAGATCGCAAGTGCTCAAAATAGGTTTGATGAGGAGCACTATCGCCGTTACCACCCGGAAAAGGATTACGACGATTATGACGACGACTATTATCATTACAGAGGACACAGGAGAAGAAGAGGTTTCTTTGGGGACCTGTTTGACTTTGACTAGCTAGCTCTAGCCTGCTATCAATCGCGCCCGTCAGACCATGTTGTTCAGATTCGTGCTTAAACGCTCAAATACAGTGTCAGTTGCTATAAAAGTAGATGGAGTCACCAGCAACCAAAGAAGTAAGCAGCCCAGAGGAGATTATCTACCTTGACTGGAACAACGCAATTGAAATACTAGAAAAAGCTTACCGTTCGAGGCTATTTGTTCTTATAATTGGCCCAAAGGGCACTGGAAAAACCACTCTGGTGCGCAAGTTTGCTTCTCAGATGAAAAAAGGTCTGGATTCTGTTAACTTTTCCCTCCGTACAAGGGAATCCCACCTTGTCGGCTCTAGAACCCTTGACAAGGGTGAAATCAGCTTCGTCGAAGGCGTGCTCGTAAAATCTATGCGCAACGGCACAATCCTGTATTTGGATGAGCTGAACGCCGCAGAGGCCGACGTCCTGCTAAGGCTCGACGAAGCGCTTGACGACAGGCGCCAGCTTGTGCTAAAGGAAGCCGAAGGGCAGGTCATAAAGGCGGCCGACGACTGGTTCGTTGTTGCTACTATAAACCCGTTATCTCACGTTGGTACAAAAGAGCTCCCGCCCCAGCTGCTAAGCAGGTTCCCAGTAAGGATGAGGCTTGAATACCCTCCTGAAAACGTCGAGCTTGAGATCGTCCGGCGGCACGTGGCAATAGACGAGTCGAAGATCAAGGATGTAAAACATGCCATCCAGCTCGCAAAGAACCTCCGCGAGGCGGCCGCGGTTGAAGAACTATACTATAGCCCATCACTTCGTGAAACCATAGCGTTTGCCAAGATGCTCAACTCAGGGCTTTCCGGTAGAAGCGCTGCAGAGATAGTCTACGCCAATGCCTACGACCAGTGGGGCCAGGTCGAGTACCAGAAAGTGATGGACATGATAACCTCGATCTTTGGCGACAGGTAATGGCTGCCAAGATTGCCACTTCTGTTATGCGGAATGATGTACTTCTTGACATTGCGACTTTTCTTGCCCGGCGCTGGTCAGGCAACGACAAGATGGTCATAATCCTTGTGCCAGACAAGATGCCAACTGCCAAGCCGGAGAAGAACCAGATAATACTGCCGCTTCTCAACTACTACCCCGGAACCGACTTTCAAAAATATCGGCAGTGGAGAGTCGGTCTGTGGTACGAGTCGATGCGCATAAAACATTCCACAAAGGTGCTCAGCTACGAGCACGCGTTTGGCTTTCTGCTCAACACGCTTGAAACAAAAAGGATCGAGATCCTCGGGCTGCGCGAATGGGAGGGGATGGAGGGCGAGCTCCTTTTCAACGAGGGGATCTCTTGGATGTCCCGGCAGCTGCTGAACTCTATTTACGGCCGCTACAAGATAGCGGAGGCATTTTCACAATATTTCCTGACAGGCTACTTAAAAGGCGAGCTTTTTGGAAGCGAGTTTGACAGGGTCAAGAAGGCCACAGACTATGCGAACGAGGTTGTTCAGGAGGCGCTCGACAACAACTACAAAACCGAGTGGGTGGAGCAGCACATCCCAACATTGATCAAGATACTTGAGCTTGACCCGCTGGTCTCGATCCCCATCCTCGCGCCGAGGACAAGGGTGGGTGCGTCACTAAACCAGGCTGACCTGCTCAAACAGGTCGAAAAAGTCGTGAGAATGCGGCACAAGAAGGAGAACGTGGAGGAAAAGACCAAGGAGGTGTATGAAGGGCGCGATGTGCTGCATGAGTTTGAGACGCTAGTAAAGGAGAGCAAGAAGACCGAAAACAAGGGCTACGAATCACTAGAAAATTTTGGCCTGAGCATACCCGACAAGATGGACGTAGACGCGTCCCAGATCTATGACGTCGACCTGATACAAAAGGTCAAGGCAGCTTTTAGGGAATGGAAGACGGGGTGGGTCGAAAGTCACGACGAGTCTGGCGACGAGTTTGATGTAGAAAGCTATGTCGAAATGCTGCCAAAGAATTTCATTAAAGATTTCAAGCTGTCAATCAATGCAAAGGTCGCGATACTGCTTGACCACTCCAGCAGCATCGCGGACGTCGAACTGGAATACAAGCAAGCGACGGTTGCACTGTGTGAAGCGCTGCATTACCTGGGGATCAAGTTTGCCGTGTACGCGTTCAGTACCGAAAAGCAACAAGTAAAATGCTGGATAATCAAGCCTCCGAACATAAAGTGGTCTGTAATAAGTGCAAGACGGCTTGCGCAGATTAGGGCAAGTGGCGGCACCCCGCTAGCCGAGGTATACGGCTTACTTGAGCCAGTGCTGCAGTCGTTCAAACCGGACATACTTGTAACGTTGACCGATGGAGAGCCGTCAGACTTTGATGCTGTGAGGACGATGGTGCTATCATACCGCAAGATGGGAATCCACATGGTTGCGATAGGTGTTGGCCGGAACGTCAACGACTCTGTCGGCATCGGCCACAACCTCAAATACCTGAACTATGAAAAGGCGATATCCGTCAGCAGGCTGCAGGACATCCCAAAAAAAGTGATAAAGCTTCTCAGATAGTGAGGTTGGGGTTTTCTTTCTTGACCTTTTCCCAGTCGTTCAGGAAAGCAGATAGGCCCTTCTCTGTCAGGGGGTGGGCCAGCATCTTGCCAAGTATATCCGGCGGAAGAGTAACCACCTGGGCGCCTGTCTTGCCGGCCTCTATCACGTGCAGAGGATGCCTCACGCTTGCGACAAGCACATTGGTATTGAACCTGTAGTTCTTGAAAATCTCCACGATCTCTCTGACTACTGTCATGCCTTCATGCCCTGCGTCGTCAAGCCTTCCGATGAACGGGCTGACATAGGTCGCGCCTGCCTTTGCCGCAAGAATCGCTTGGTTTGTAGAAAATATCAGGGTGACGTTGGTCTGGATACCTTCTTCCTCCAGCTTCTTGACGGCCCTCAGCCCGTCAGGCGTCATGGGTATCTTGACAACTACATTCTGCCCGTATTTCTTGAGCCTGTGCGCCTCTTCGATCATTTCATCCGTCGTAGTGCCGACTACTTCAAGGCTGACTGGGCCCTTGACTATTCTTACAATCTCGCGCATGATCTCTGCGGGGTTTCCCTTCTCCCTTGACAGAAGGGTCGGGTTAGTGGTTACGCCGTCCACCAGTCCCATATCGTTGTATTTCCTGATAGAATCGATATTTGCGGTATCGAGGAAGATCTGCATTTTGCTACTTTCTGCTCCTACTCCTTGCTTCTACGACCGCCTTTGCTATTTCTGTTGCGGTCAGGCCGTACTTTTCAAGCAGCATATCTATCTCTTCATCACGGGCGGACTCGCCAAATGTGTCGTTGACGCCCACGCGCTTTATTGGCACGGGATAAGTTTCTGCAACGGTTTCGGACACCGCGCCGCCCAGGCCCCCTATGATGTTGTGTTCTTCGACGGTGACTATGGCGCCAGTTTCCTTGGCACATCTTGAGACTAGGTTCCAGTCAATAGGCTTTATCGAGAACATATCGACCACCCTACACGAAATGCCCTTTTTCTTGAGCTCCCGTGATGCTTCAAGCGCTCTCCCGACCATCAGACCACACGCGATTATCGTAGCATCAGAGCCATCTTCAAGGACGTTGCCTTTTCCGACCTCAAACACTTCGGCTTGGTCCGCATATATGACGTCGCTTGACGGCCTGGCAAGGCGCATGTAAAATGGCCCGGGCGCCTGAGCAATGGTCTTCACGAGGTGCTTTACCGCCACCGCGTCGGCCGGCACGAGAACCCTCATGTTGGGCATCGCCCTCATGGTGGCGATGTCCTCTATTTGCTGGTGGGATGCACCATCGGGGCCCACCGTGAGGCCGCCATGAGAAACGACAAGCTTGACGTTGAGTTTAGGATAGCAGATTGTATTGCGGATTTGGTCGACGCATCTGCCAGGAATGAATGCAGCATAGGTGCTTGCAAATGCGATCTTGCCGGCTATCGAGAGACCTGCGGCAACAGATACGAGATTGGCCTCTGCTATTCCAACATTGAACATCCTCTCTGGAAACTTGTCGCCAAACTTCTTGGTCTTGAGAGAATCAGTTGTGTCTCCACCGACGCAGACAATCCTGGGATCTTCCTTTCCAAGCTCCACAAGAGTGTCGCCATACGCAGTCCTCATGTCTGCAGTCTTTTTCTCGCTACTTAATAGCATGGAGCTCTTCCTCTATACCAAGCTCATTAGCGTATGGAATCAATATATGTTTGCGGGCTTTCATCCACTCTGACCGGATGTTGAGTCGCGTTGCGTGGTCGAGAAGCCTCCTCTCTAGCGCGACCGCTGCCTTGTGCCTGAGCTGAATGACCGCACCGTGAATGTCTCCGCCGCCATAAACAGCGGCGCCTGCTACAAAGATTCTTGCGCCTGCGTCATAAGCCTGCTGAAGCGTTATCGCATCGATTCCGCCGTCGGCTTCAATATATCCCTTAAAGCCGTGTTCCCTCAGTTCCTTATTGACTGCTAACATCTTGGGTAGCACTTCGGGTATGAACTTCTGACCTGCAAATCCAGGCTTTACGGACATTACGATAATGACATCAAGATCACGCAGGCAGTTGTAGAGCCACTTTGGCACCGGGGTTTCAGGGTTTATTGCAATTCCCGGACTAATGCCTGCAGCAATTAAGCGTTCCTGTATTTCGCGGAACTCATCTTCGGTGCATGCTTCAGCATGCGCTGTGATCACATCGCACCTTGCGTCGATATAATCCTGGATCTGCGCAAGCGGATTTTCAATCATAAGGTGAGCGTCAAACGGCAGGCTGGTAGATGGCCTCAGCTTCTTGATAGTGTCTGCAAAGAACGTGGTGTTTGGAACGAACCGGCCATCCATTACATCGAGGTGGATCATGTCGACCCCTTCGCGTTCGACCTTCTTGATCTTATCCTCATAGTTCTCGCGCTCGCCGGCGATTATAGACGGCGCGATAAGGCATTCGCTGTCAAGCTCTTCAAGCAGGACCTCGGTATGTCTTTTTGGAGGGGCTTTGCCGTGCCATTGAGGGTTGTTTGCCATGTGTCGAATTCCGTTGCCCTTGATGGTGTTCGCGACTATCATGACCGGCTTGTCGTGGACCCGAGCGGCCTTGTTCAGTGCGTCGACGATCTGCTCCACCCTGTGACCATCCACTTCAAAGACCTGCCAGTTAAATGCTGTCCACTTGTCCTTTATCGGATCAATGGGCATGATATCCTCTGTGAATCCGTCCTGTTGGATGCGATTTCTGTCGAGTATCGCAACCAGGTTATCTAGCTTGAACTTGGCGGCGGCCATCGAAGCCTCCCATATCTGGCCCTCATTTGCCTCACCGTCGCCTAAAAGAACAAACACTTTGTTCTTCTTACCATCAAGCTTGTTTGCAAGTGCAATGCCTATGCCGACTGAAAGCCCGATCCCCTCTGATCCTCCAGAGTATTCCACACCAGGCACGCTGTGTTCCTTCTGATGGTCAGAATATCTTACCGGGTGTCCCTGCAGGCGTGAACCAAGTTGCCTGAGAGTCTTGATTTCTTCAGGCGGAAAGTAGCCTGCGACTGCAAGTGTCGAATAAAAGCCTGGAGCAGAGTGTGCCTTTGAGTTGATGAAATAGTCACGCTCCTCCCAGTTAGGGTTTGCAGGGTCATGCTTCATCTTGCGGAAATAGAGGGTCCCCATTATCTCGGCTGCAGAAAATGAAGCACCAGGATGGCCGGAGCCCGCCTCTGCAATGCCCTGTATAGCCAACATGCGCACGTCTCTGATCCTCCTCTTCAGATCGAGATAACGCATGTTGAAGCCCAATGTGTGAAAACCCTCCTTGCAGGAAAATAAAAAGATAGCTCTGCTAAGCTTTAAAGGAGCGGCAGGACATGTTTTACATGTGTCACTTTCATCGATGTTCAGGCGGCCGCTCTTGATTTACGACGACAGGTGCTATTCTTGCGCCAAGTTTGCTAAGGCCGCAAGCACGTTTTCCCGTGGCTGGATAAGGATTGCTGGGCACTATTACTCGCAAGGTGCAAAAGAAGCGAAAGAAGTGATCTTTCCGCCCGGCTATGACGCGACGAAGATGTTCTGGCTGGTAAACAGTACTGGCGCATATGGCGCGCGCTCGGGTCTGCCGCAGCTTGTGCGTGAAATAGTTGTGGGACTGTTTAAAGGCGGCGAAGGAGGAAGCGGTGATGATATGACTGCCACTGCATGTGAATATGACAGCACAACGATGTCGTGCTACACAGCTGCAAACGTGGTCAAGAGGCTGGTCAGGATGCTCAGCCACGGAGCCAAGTTCACTTTCTCTTGAATAGTTTAAAATAAAGTTGTCCCTTGTATCAGCTTATCAAATATGGTGCAGGTCAGAGTCGAGAAGGCTAAGATAGATCAGAAGCAGACTTCGCTCCTCGTGATCGGCATTTTTGAAGGTGAGCATGATTTTCCACAGTCAAAGGAGCTCGACCCCGCGGTCTTGTCTTCAATCAAGGATATGCTGGAAAACAAAGAATTCAAAGGAACTTTCGGCTCGTCCATCCTCGTCTACACTCCTGGCAAGAGGCCGATAAAAAAGATATTGCTGCTCGGCCTCGGAAAGAAAGAGAAATTCACTGATGAAAGCGCCCGCATTTGCGCAGGCAAGGCTGCGCAGAAGGCAAAAGAGCTTGGAGTGAGAGAATTCTCGATCCTGCAATTCTCAAACCTTGACG
>DATLXY010000161.1:0-2247 GCA_035575335.1 Nitrososphaera sp.
ATTCCTTCAGAAATAGCCTTTTTGATTACTGGCAGCGATTGCTGGATTGCTGCAAGGGTGCTCTGCACAGTACTTTCGCCACCGGGAATAATGAGGCCATCAACTTTTTCGATCTCATCCGGGTAGCGAACGCGCTTGACATCTCCATCAGCAATCTGCATTTCGCGGAGCGCCTGATTGGTCGCTGCAATATTTTCCTCAATGTCGCCCTGAAATCCCAAGACCCCTATGGTGATAGACGCAGGTGATTTCTTTTTGCTGCTCAAGCGTGCTGACCCCTTTCTTGCATCCGGAGTTCAAGGTTCTTGGTATCCATGCCTAAGAGCGATTTTTTCTCATCAACCATCTTCTGCGCCTCCATCACAACCTTGGGATCGTCGTGGAAAGTAGTTGCTAATACAACTGCCCTTGCCCTCTGCGCAGGATCTTCAGACTTGAAAATTCCCGACCCGACGAACACGCCGTCGCATCCCAGATTCAACAAAAGCGCAGCATCAGCCGGCGTAGTGATGCCGCCTGCAGCGAAGTTGACCACTGGCAGTCGTCCAAGGCGCGCCGTCTCTTCTACTATTGCGTAAGATACTTTGAGCTCGCGTGCGGCCTTCATCAATTCTTGCTTGTCATCATCTTGGTAAAGGGAGCGGAGCTTTCGGATCTCGTTGTTGACCATGCGTATGTGTGTGACCGCTTCAGCGACGTTGCCAGTTCCAGGCTCCCCCTTAGTCCTTATCATAGCGCAACCTTCTTCGATCCTTCGGAGAGCTTCTCCAAGATTCCTAGCACCGTTAACGAACGGAGTGGTGAAATCCCACTTCCAGATGTGCCGTTCTTCATCTGCAGGCGTCAGCACCTCACTTTCATCTATCATATCGACGCCTGTCGCCTCCAGCACCCTTGCTTCGTCGGTGTGACCGATTCTGCACTTGGCCATTATGGGGATTGTGACAGCGTCCATTATCTCCTGAATCACCTTGATGCTCGCGGTCCTTGCCACTCCGCCTGCCTTTCTGACATCATAAGGAAGTTTATCAAGAACCATCACGGCGACTGCACCTGCTTCTTCTGCGATCACGGCTTGCTCGACATTTGTGACGTCCATGACAACGCCGTGCTTACACATATGAGCAAAACCGCGCTTGAGTAATGTGGTGCCGCGAACCATGCGGGCATTATCTACAATCTCGACCTTGACGCCCTTGGGTCTTGGCTCGGTGGCCACGAGAGATATCGTCATTGACGTAACTTATGCGGTCAAATGCTCTATATATTTTCTGTCAGAGGTTCCTTTCAATTATCTGGTCCAGCTGCGTGCCTATATTCCTCACTATAGATGGAACAGCTTCTGCAGAGGACTCGAGATTAACCCATGTGATCGTCTTTGAATTCTCTCCTGACGAGAGTATGAGCCTATATCTTGTGAAGCTGTCAAGTCCCTCCATCTCTGAATAATCGTCTCCGGGCAACTGCATAAAGCCAGTTTCAAATATCAGCCTCTTCAGGCCTCCCAGCTCTTCGCTGCTTAAGGTGAAATGCTTCGTGTCGAACCCGCCCGTCAGGTTGCGATAAGTAGCAGAGCGGTCATTGCTGATCACAAGGTCATCAATGTGTATCGCATTCAATCTTCCATCTTCTAGTCTGATAAAGTCTTGTCTGCTATATTCAATGGTCAAATCCGCTTCTTGGACACCTGGCTGGATTCCGGTTCTCGGTACTGCTATCAGCACAGTCATGATAGCGACTATGCCTGCGATTATAAGGGCGAACTTGTTTATCATCAGGATCGGTTCTGAGTTGATCTGATGTAGTTTAGGAGCCCCCCTGCTAAAAGAAGGTCTCTCTGCCTCGGGGTCAGGTCAATCTTAAGAGTGACCTTGCTCTTTCCGGCGGTTGCTTCCATGGTCTTGCTTCCCTGCTTTAGGCTCTCAATTACTTTCTCAATGTTCACAGGAGTTCCTTGAGCAAGCAGCTCAAAGTCAGACGGGTTCTGGAACTCAAATGGAATAATGCCAAAGTTGATTAGGTTCGCCCTGTGGATCCTAGCAAACGACTTTGCAATGACGCCTTTGACACCGAGATACATTGGCGCAAGTGCAGCATGCTCTCTACTCGATCCTTGCCCATAATTCTCGCCTCCCACAATAAAGCCACCACCTTTTTCCTTGGCCCTTTTTGGAAAGTCTGGATCGATCCAATAGAACACGTATTCGCTTATCGCCGGCACATTGCTTCTCAGTGGCAGGATCCTAG
>DATLXY010000162.1:0-3109 GCA_035575335.1 Nitrososphaera sp.
CCGTGAATGATAGCCTACGTGTTTGACACTATGGCCGGGGCCTGCAACGCCATACAGTCTGCCATAGAGGCAGTCGAGAAACCCTGAATCAGCAGCTAAGGTGACCCTGAGGTGCGACAACGGGCCGCAATACAAGAGCGACCAGTTCAGAGAGTCGGTACTGTTGCTGGGATTGCACCTCGAACTCATTGCAGCGAGTACGCGGAAGACAACAGCCACATCGAGTCGTTCCATGGCAAGTTCAAAAGAGAGTATGTCTGGCCTCAAGAATTTCGGACGTTCCAGGAAGCCGAGGTAGCCATAAGGGAGGCGTTTGCAGACTATAACAGCGTCAGGCCACACTCGTCGCTGAAATACATGCCCCGTACGAATTTGTGGTAAAATTGAAGGAAGGCAGGCTGAAGGAGGAAATGATTAAATGATGAGCGAAAGTACCTCTTCAAAGGCCCCAAAAGTGTGTCTAAAAGTAGAGATCCAGATCACGTGTTCATGGATAAGGTTGAATCTTGTCTCTTCTATCTCTGATGACACTTCCTAGCCGGAAGTGTTACCTATGTTGGTAATCGAATCTGTTACCTATGTGTGTAAGTACAACAACTAAGAAAAAAATGCACGGAGTTATGAGACTTGACTTAAATAAAATATATAGTGACATATAGTTTATGCGCGGAAGACGTTTATTCATATTGTTTCTATGAGGACCCATGAAGGATGCTAATGATAAAGAAGTGCGTAAGCTGCAGGTCACTGGCAGGTCAACCTATGTCCTTTCACTACCAAAAAAATGGATGGAGGAAATGAACATCGCCGCAGGCACACCGGTGGCAATTCTTCGCGCACTCGACAATTCGCTTACAATAATCCCAGACGTAGGAGGGCGTCCAGAGATGCTTGATGAAGTAACAGCCGTCATAACGCCGAGCGATACGACGAACACACTCAGGCGCAAGGTCGTGTCGATGTATCTAGGAGGATACAGCATCATTCATCTTAAATTCAAATCAGGCCGCAGCAGCCCCGCACTACGCGATGCAGTCCGAGATGTTGTAAGACGAAACCTAATCGGCACCGAGATGATAGCCGACGCGTCCGACAACATCACTCTCCAGGTTTTACTGTCGCTGCCAGAGCTGTCTGTGAACACGGCGATCAGGAGAATGTATCTGATCGCCACATCAATGCACAAGGACGCGATGACCGCGCTCGCAGAGCTCAACCACGAATTGGCAAAAGAGGTGATAAAGTCTGACGACGAGGTTGATAGGTTTAGCCTCTATATCCTCAGGAACCTTGTACTCGCAACGCAGAATGGAAGGATATTGCGTGAGATGGGAATGAAACATCCATCCGACATACTTGGCTACCGCGTTGTAGTCAAGAGCATTGAGCGGGTAGCAGACCATGCTACCGGAATAGCGGAACACGTTATCAGCCTGACGCAAAAAATTCCGAAGGATTCATTGGATAGGATTCAAAAGATGAGCGAGCATGCACTGGCTGTAATGGGCGACTCTGTAGAATCTCTGCTGCGAAGGGACTATCATCTTGCTGACAAGACGGTTGATAATTCTGACAAGATTCGATTGCTTGAGGCTGAAGCCATCGCGGCTATAGAGAGAGATAAGGTTCAGGACATAACGACCCTCAAACTGGCACTCGAAAACATCCGGAGGACAGCCGAGTATGCAAGCGACATTGCCGAGGCCGCTCTAAATGAGACGATTGACGAGGTCATCGAAAAGAGGGTAAGGCGATCTAAAAGTGGTGGGGCCCCGTTCATTGAGAATGGTTTTCCATCATTTTAGGGGTCTTTCAGGCACTATTTATCACCTGCGTTTTGCACTTTGCGACGTATTCGCACGGTGTCAGGTACCCGTGTGAAGAGTGGATCCTGTGTTGGTTGTAGTCAAGGAAGGCTTCTTTGATGGCAGCTTCAGCTTCCGGGTAGTCATGGAAATCCATGGTCCAGATGTACCCTATTCAGCGTCTTGGGGAACGACTCTATGTGGCCGTTCTGCTCCGGTGTGTTGACAGCGATGTGCTCAAGCCTCAGCCCCAGTACCGACATTAATTTCCGGAAAGCGTTGTACGTGTATTGCGAGCCGTTGTCTGCGCGCATGGTCAGCTTGCCCGGTACCACGTCGCCGTGGCTTACCAATGCGTTCTCTACCGATATTATGGCGTTTTCCGTGACTGCAAACAGGTCGAAACAGTACGCGACCTACTCTGGCGTGTAGATGTCGAACACCTTGAAGACGTATCCCGAGCCACCGTCGACGCCGAACCATATATGTAAGTCATGTCCACCTCGCAGACCTCGTTTGGCCGCGTAAGCTTTCACCGGCTTTTCTTTGGGTAATGCTCAAAGATTTGGAACAGTTTTTACTATCAAATCAATGACTTGTTGAATAACTTATTACTACTGGCAAGAACCAACTCCTTGAGACAACGGCAAATACTATATCTGAAATCACTTAGTCGTGATGAGCTTGCCTCATAATTTCATTTGGTATGCTGAAAATAACCCTTACTTTTCTGCATACTGCTTGCCGGTTCTATTGAGTCTATGTACGCATGGATTGTGCATGTACGTTTTCGACCAGAGTCTTATTTCTTGTTCCAAATCCTTACGCATTACTTTCTTTGGACTGTATGATTTCTCGCTTTGTCCCCTTCTATTACCCGCTGCTCATTCATGTACAACGCATGGCTGCTCCCTGCAAACCTCATACTACTTGCAGACAGGATAGCTGCTGCCACAGTTCTAGGCCAATAATCCACATCCAGCTGATCGAGTCTTTCACATACACACTCGTTGTCAAATCTACGATGACTGGCCATGACGAGGATTATGCTTTACACAAGGCCGGTGATACTTGGGGCGACTGATGTGAAATTGTGAGTAAATTTCGATCTACTGCTGAGACCCTGCCAACTTTGCGTAATTCGTATAGCTAGGATTGTCCTAACCTTTCATTGCCATATGAAAAGAAAGAGGATAGGCCCAGCTGTAGTAACATATAGACTGTACTTGTATTTCAATTCTAGGAGTTTCAGGCTGGCAGCGACAAATCCTTGGCACACATCAAAAAAAGAAAAGAAAAGGAGG
>DATLXY010000163.1:0-6584 GCA_035575335.1 Nitrososphaera sp.
CTTTAGTACAGTAATGACCTCCGCATCAGTTATCTGAGGGAGCTGGCGGATCTTGTTTACCACAATTTCACGCATCTCTTCAAGATTCCTTGCCCTGACTTTTAGTAAAAGGTCGAATCGGCCGTGGATCTCGTGTATTTCGAGTATCTCATCGTATTGTGACAGCCTCGACGTTACCTCGTCCGCAGAGCCTTCCTTCAAGTTTATCCCCATGAAGGCAAGGTGGTCATAGCCCAAAAGGTTGTTGTCGGTTGCTATTGTAAAGCGGCGGATGATGCCAGATGCAACCAGCCTGCGCACCCGCATGTGGACGGTTGCGTCAGATATCCCAAGCTCTTTTGCAATGTCAACAAATGGCCTAGACGCGTCCTGTGTGAGCATTTGGATTATTCGCAGGTTGATTTCGTCGAGTATGTCTGGGGGCAGTGGCACGTAAAGAATACGACCTTTTGGTCTAATAACAGTTCATACATTTAGTTCGAATGGTTAATATCTCTTGCAATTTATTTTCGGATTGTGACGATCTGCAGCAAGTGTCACGATAGCGGTAGCGTATTCCACAGAGCATACTCGGGAGAGCACCTCTGCAAGAAGTGCTTCACCCGCTCTATCGAGGACAAGACTGCAAAGACGATCTCAAAGTATTCGATGATAAATTACGGCGACAGGGTAGCAGTCGCTGTGTCCGGCGGAAAAGATAGTTTATCATTATTGTATGTAATGAAGATTCTCTTTGACCAGCACCCTAACAATGGCAACGAACTGGTCGCAGTGACGATAGACGAGGGAATCAAGGGTTACCGCGATGAATCTTTGCAGATCGTAAAGGACTTCTGCGCCCGGCTTGAAGTAGAGAGCAGGGTGCTTTCCTACAAGTCTCTCTTTGGGGTTGACATTGACGAGGCCGTGCTAATACGACCGTCAGAGAAAATGTCATCCTGCTCAATGTGCGGCACTTTTAGAAGACGTGCGATAGATATCGCTGCCGAAACTGTGGATGCAGATGTCGTTGCTACCGCACACAACCTGGACGACCAGTTGCAAACATTCATGATAAACATACTGGCCGGCGACGTGGAGCGGATAGGCTGGATCTATCCTGAACCAGTTCAATATGCCAGCAGAAATATGAAAAAGATCAAGCCTTTCATAGAGATTTACGAATACGAGATTGCATTCTACGCGCTCTTGCGCGATATCCCCTTTCAGTCAGAAGAGTGTCCATATATGAACGAGAGCATACGGACTGACCTACGCCAGTTCTTTAACGATTTAGAAAAAGAGCGCCCCGGAATAAAGCTTAACGCCTATAGCTCGATGATGAAAATTGCAAAAACCCTGCGCAATATGCCAAATCCCGTCACGAGGAAATGCTCAGCTTGCGGGCGGGATTCGACCGGCGAGGTCTGCTCGGCTTGCAAGACAATGAGTGTGCTGGCAAAAGCAGCCAACAAACAAATATAGGCATTTTGTAAGATATTGGGCGAGGCAGGGAGGATCGGGGCGCTAGCCGTGCCCCAAACTGGAAATCGGCTTTATGCCAGGATCAGTAACGGCCGGGTAAATCCGCTGGTGGGAGGTACCCGCCCGCTCTGCGGAAATGAAATCGCGCCGTGTTGGATGGTTATGAGCGGCGAACTGCGCGAAGGCGCGGTCTTGACCGCGAATCGTCGAAATGGGTGAGGTCCGGGAGGGAGCAACCCTAAGGCGGCGTAACCGTGCTGACACGTCTACGCGGTGGATCTTGTAGGGCCTGAAATGGGGTCTTTTGCCAACGGTGGTACCGGTCGGCTGCCTCCACTGCCATATTTTTAGAAAGCTCACAACCTTTCCGTGTGTTGCATGCATACTCGGATATGCTAGGTGCACTTGTTCAAAAGAAGCCATGGGACAAGCGCTATCACAGTTATTGACGAGATGAAAGGAACGAGGAAGACGAGAATCAAAGGTAATAGTAGCAGAGGAGTTCGTATAGTTCGAAACTTCCGCTCCTCTCTATCTTAAGAGAATTAACGGCTATGGCGTGTATGAATACTCGAGCATGCATGAACGCGCCCGCGCTTATCAGCCTTGAGCTGGGAGCGTAAATACGAACACGGCTCCATTACCTGCAGTCTTGTTGTCCTCTGCCCATATCTTGCCACCGTGTGCCTCTACGATCGCCTTGCAAAGGTACAGCCCAAGGCCGGTACCTTTGCCTTTTTCGGATTTTGTCGCAAACTTTTCAAATAGCCTAGGGCGTATCGCCGGGTCTATACCCTTACCCGTGTCTTCGACTCTGACCTCTATAAAGCCAGGATCTACTGCCTGCTGCAGGATCACTGTTATCGTACCCTGGTCGGTAAAGTTGACCGCGTTGTCCAGAAGATTCGCAAACACTTGGTTGAGCCTTCCTCTATCTGCAAAGATTTCGTCCTTGCCTTCGGGCAGTCTTGACTCGAATCGTATGTTTACGTTTTGATTCTTGTTCTCAGCCATTTTAAAAATAACATCTTGGATGGACTCTTCCACGATCTTCTTGAGACTGACCCGTTCTTTTTGCAGCCTGAATGTGTTACTGCTTATCCTGCTAACATCCAGGATGTCGTTTGTTAGTTTGTTTACGCGTTTGGCATTACGCAAAATAATCTCGATCTTGCTATTGTTGGTGCCAATTTCATCTGCCAGCTCTTCGGCGCTGAGGATTATTGGAAGTACCGGCGTACGGAGTTCGTGGGCCGCAATGTTGATGAATTCATCTTTAATCTTGTCTTGTTCTGTAAGCTTCTCATATGCTATCAGGAGATCGTCTAACTGTTCTCTTATCTGCTGTTGTTGCTTTTGCACTATCTTATGGAGGCTACGGTTAAGCGTGAGGACAAATACCACAAACATTACAGCTATTATCCCTATCAGGGCTATTGCTGCCATTATCAAGCCTCTTTGATCACTCAGAACTTCGGAGAAGGCTTGACTCTGGGCTGCTGAGGTAGTCACCAATAAAGACCAGGTATGCGCGCCAGAAAAAACCACGGGAGAATACGCCGCAACTCTCCTCTGTCCTTCTGGCGTAGCATACTCGAATACTCCTGAACCGCCTTCGATGATTAGCTGCAGGTTCCGGTTGACAACATCATTACGATCATTAAACTGGCCAAAAATGTTCATTCCGATTATTCCTTCATCGGTATGTCCTACTATGGTTCCATCTGGCGCAATCAAGAAGACATCGTTTTCCGTGAATGATAAGTGCTCTTCAACTGCGTCTACTAGGGATTCTGTAGATATGATTGCCGCAAGCACTCCTTCAAGATTGCTTCGTGATGAAAAGACTGGGACAGCGATCGACACACTTGCCTTGCCGTCTCGTTCCCGAAACATTTCCGTGATAATAGCTTGGTTCTCCTCTCTCGCTTGTATGTAATACAACTGGTCTGACCTGTCAGAGCCGATCAGGTCAATCGGCTCTCTTTCGCTAGTGAACAAAAGGATGCCGTTCCTGTCAAGATAGTCTATCCTTTGAGCATATCGCTCCATGTCGATAAATGCGAGGTCCAATAGTTGGTTAGCCTCATCGCTATTCTGCCTCTCCACTAGAGTAGAACTCGTTGCCGCAGTCTGTAATTTCTTGGCGATGATGTCGAGGTTCGTCATCATATCTTCAGCTGCGTGGTTGATATCATCTGCTAATCTTCTCCTCGCTACTTGCTCAGCGATAAGGCCGAGGCGTATCTCTGTGCTCTGGAGAGAAGTAAAAGTAAGCAATATCGAGATTGCAGAAATGGCAATCAGCGCCGCCAGCATGATACCCAACAGTGGGCGATTGACGGAAATGCTCTGGCTACTGTCAGATTTTGTTATAAAAAACAATGAGTAATGTTCTATAAATAAATACTATCATCCTATACAAATGGATCTTTATATGAAAGGATTGCTTTCGCTACTTCTGGCCGCATTAGATGCTGCGCCGGAATTTCACCGGAGCTGACCATTTTTCTCATCTTGGTCCCACTAAGTTCTTCTCTGAACTCTGGCCCGTGGGGACAGTTTCTCTCGTTGGCGAAGAATAGACATTTCTTACAATAATAGAACGCAGCGAAGAAAACAGGCTCTATTTCAAGATCCGGATATCCTTTGAATATCTCCTGAGCTGCAAATGGTTGGTAATAGCTACCAACTCCCGCATGATCGCGTCCGACTATGAAGTGGGAGCAGCCAAAGTTCTTCCTCATTATCGCGTGGTGTATGGCTTCCTTTGGGCCTGCATAGCGCATTTCTGTGTGGAGAGTGACAAACATTGCCCTATCCTTTGGATAATAGTTGTCCACAAGGGCGACATACGCATCGAGTATTACCTCATCCTTGAAGTCACCACGCTTTTTCTTTCCTATCAGCGGGTTGATGAAAAGACCGTCATAAAGGTTAAGGGCCGCTTTCTGCAACATTTCATGGGCGACATGGGGAACGTTCCTAGTCTGGAATCCCACCACTGACCTCCAGCCTTTTCGCGAAATCTCGGCACGTGTTTCTGCCGGTGTCATCCTGTACCTGCGCACAGGCGACTTATCCATTTTCTTGATGAGGTCAATTCTGCCTCCGACCAGCTTGTTCTTCATATTGACCATCTTCTCGACTCCGGGGTGATTGATGTCATCTGTCTGATAGATCGCTTTTGCACATTCGAGTCTGTCAAAGGAATATACTTCTTCCACACGCAGAATGGCGAATTTTTCGCTTCCTGTTGCCAGAGCAACCTGTCCAGCGTCTTTCATCTTGACAGCAGTCTGGTCGTCCACGTCAAGTACTATCGGAACGGTCCATGCAAGCCCGTTGCTGAGCCTGCCTGTTTTCACAATGCTTTGAAAGTCCGCTTCTCCGACAAAGCCTTCCAGGGGGCTAAACACACCATCAGCGATATTCTCAACGTCGTTGCGAAGGTCCGTGCTTATCTGCACAGAGAACATGCCCTCGGTCTTGGATTCAGATGCAACGACAAGTCTATTTACGAGCTTTCCGCCGTGAGGGTGAGGAATATTGCCCGCCAATTTGATCACTTCTGGTTATTCTTTTTCTTAGTCGGGTCGAAGTGGAGTCCGCATTCTTTAGCCACTGCATTTTCCCACCACCACCTGCCTGCTCTTGGATCCTCTCCTGGTTCTATTGCCCTCGTGCAGGGTTCGCAGCCTATACTAGGGAACCCTCTGTCATGAAGCGCGTTGTACGGAACGTTGTTCTTCCTGATATAGTCCCAGACCATCTCAGAAGTCCAGTCAGCTATAGGATTCAATTTTACAATTCCTCCATGATCCGCGTCTAACTCGATTTTTTTTACAGAAGACCTTGTCGCCAGCTGATCCCTCCTTATGCCAGTTATCCAGCCGTCTAGCGTGGCAAGCGCGCGCTTTAGGGGGTGCACTTTCCTTATCTCGCAACATAGCTTACGGTTTTCCACACTCTCGTACATCAGGTTCATTCCTTTTGCCCTGACCATCTCCTCCACTTCCTTCTGGTCAGGAAAGTACGCCTCAATCTGAACTCCGTACCTTGCACGGATGGCGTCCATTACATCGTATGTTTCTTGGTGAAGCCGCCCGGTTTCAAGAGTAAAGATCCTCGTCCTGTTCTTGTCAATATTTATCATCATGTCAATGATAGCAACATCCTCTGCACCAAAGCTGGAAGCGACAGCTATGTTGGTGCCAAACGTGTCAATCGCCCACTTCAAAATCTCATGGGCTGATTTTGATTCAAATTCACCAGCAAGTTTTTCGATCTCTCCTGGCGTAAACCTTACCACCATGGCGAATGAAAAAGACGTGTGAACTCCTTATAACGCTTATTCTCTCTGTGCTCCGTTCCGTAACTGACTAACCCTTGCGCGTCTAATCGACTCCAGACTACAACTTCATTCCCATGAACATGTTGTACAGCGATGCTTTGAGGAACATCTCCTTGACAGCGTTCTGGTGCCTTCTTGCCATCACACAGATATATTCACCAAACAACATCCTCTTCATGGCAGAAGAGAACACGTATTCTGCAATCCACCGGTGACCATAGCTTACGCTAGCTTTCCACCTGCCAAAATCAGACACAGCTGCTGTTGATGCTCTCCTTCCTGTCATATGTCCGTAAGAACATACCCACGTAAACACAGCACCTCATGCCAGTACATGTCTAACACCACCACTGTCGTTGTTGTTATTGTAATGTTGTTTCCAGATGCTCGTCTGACTAGCTTTTTCAGTACCTTGCCGTCATGTACCTCCTCCTCGCTTGTGTCACCTCCATTGCCACAAAACCTTCTTTTTCCCCGATGTCACAACTGCCACACACATGTGTATCTTGTTCAGGTAGCCCTTGCGTACACGCCACTTGTGCCCCATCAGTTTTTCTCCTGGCACGGTTGGCTACCTTGATACCTGTACTCCTGTCAAGTGCGATTACGATGTCGCTGTTGCCAGCTCTCTCGTTTATCTTGATGTACAGTTTGTTGATCGTGCGCCGGCACAGAAAGGGTGCTGTAGTCTAGGATTGACGGTACTGATCTGGCATGCGCCTTGACAACACCTTCTTCAGTAGTAGTCTGTCTCTATACGGCAGGT
>DATLXY010000164.1:0-5598 GCA_035575335.1 Nitrososphaera sp.
AATGGCGGTGCCCGCAGCAGCCTCATTGTCGGTAATGGCGGCAGCAGTAGCAGTATCGCCAGTAGCAGCGATCTCAATGACGCATCAAAGCGTCCAGTGCCACTAGCAAGTGAAAAGGAACTGGACGAAGCGGTGACGCAAAAGAGGATCAACCTCGTAATGCACGTGTACAGGGAGCTTTCAAGGGACGCGGCCAGCGGCGAGGTGGACGAGGAAGAGCTCGTGACCGAGCTCTGCAAGACGGGATCCTTCCTGCCTCCCTGGTACTCCAAGGATGACGACCACGCCACCAATACGCATGCGTACAGGATGAACATCTCTAGGCAGTACGCCATAGCATGTGTGTCCGCTGCGGTCCACAAAGGGCTTCTGGAAAGGACAGCTGACAATGACAACAAGGACAATAATAACAATAACAAGCACATGCTCAGGACTCCTGCCAAGAATGCTGCGGCAATAACAACAACAACTGTCAGTAGTGCCAGCGACGATAGTACTGTTACGACAACAACGACAGCACCAGCGCCACAACAACAGAAGGAAACATTTGCTCCCATAGAACAATTAGTAACACCCATCATCCACTTTGCTCCTGGGTACAGACAGGGTGAAGAAATCGTTGCATACGGGACCGCCGGCAGCAGCCAGCAACATGATGAATACCATGTCATCGGCGTCGCGTTCAAAGACAGCACAGGCGAACGTGACGGTACCGTCACCTGGCTCTGCCCGTATTGCCCAGACAGGTTTACGCTTTACTTCTATTACAGGTCGCACCTCAAAGACCTCCACCATGACAAGCCATTCATAGCCAACCCCGGCGAAGAGGCCTATATCAGGGCACGCAATGAGTTCAACATGAAGAACATAAAGCGCGCTTATGGCGACACCTGGCAATGTACTCTCTGCAACAGGAGAGACAATAAGTGGAACATTATCGACCATTATTGCCCGCATTTCACCACGCCTCTGCCATCATACTCGCCACAATCACTACCTTTACCATTGCAACAGCAACAGCTACAGCTACAGCAACAGCCTGTGGCCCCTGCACCGGCCGGCTATCACCACTCCAGCGCTATAGGCGCCGCCGCAGGAGGAGCCCTCGGGCAGCCCGGGCCGCGGGAAAACAGCAGAGACCTCCCCGGCGCAAGCCCTCGCAGCGCCTAGCGTAAGCTATCGACCTTTTTTTCACTTTACCAAAATTTTGGCGAGTTTCCATCCGGATATTCGATTATAGCCGTATTTTTCAAGCCTGTGCCAGAGCGTGACGCGTCACACTCCGGCACACTCTAGCACACCATTTTTTACATTTTAATCATTTAATTATTGATGGATTTACAAAGTCAATACGAATATCGCATCCTAAAAGTGGCCATATTGCTATATTCGTTTTTTTAGTGTGACAGCAAAAGTACAAAAAGTATCAACCATGTACAGAAGAAAAAAGCGATATTTCTTTTGTACAAACGTTGCTTTTAATAGGCCGGCACAGCGCGTCACACTCCGGCACACTGCAACTGTCGTATTTTTTTGGAGGTGGTGACTGCAGGCCCAGCGCCTACCGTTTTTGCACATCTACACCCAGGCCGGGATCAAGGAAAAAATGGACGGGATTTGCTCTTGCTGTCGCCGGCCACAAGCGTTTGCAGCCGGTCACCTTCAAAAGTCAACTACTATCGGACTTGTCTGATAGTAGTTCGCCAGAACCACAAACCCATATCTTTTTATCCGTCATTCCTGAAACCAGAGCTGCCTCCGGGCAAGAGGTGAAAAACGACAGGGATGTCATCACCATCTCCTGAAAACACGACGGCTACTACAGGTCAGGCAACAGCAGCACCGCCACAGGCCCAGGCGACAGGTCAGGCGACAACAACAGCAACAGCAACACAGGCATCGCCATCGCCAACACCGGTAGCACAACAGCAACAGCCAGCAGGCAAGACAGACCGGCAGCAACAACAGGAGAAAAAAGGGAAAGCAAGCAAGAAGAAGAAATAGAAATAGAAAAAAAGAATGACCGGTGGTGGCCTAGCCTTCCGCAGTTGCCAGGCCGGCCGCCAGGCTATATTTTTTCCTTCGCAAGCACCCATTTCAATAACGTGTTTTCCCCAAACGCCGCGCTCGTCGTAACAGATACAGCCTTTCCCATCACACACACGCATGTCACACCGCTTGCAGTTATAAAGCACCTGACTCTTTGAGCCGCAGGACTCGCAGACCGTATACCTCGATCCCATGGCATGGCGACACGGCATATAGACGGATTTAATCCTACCGCGGCGCGTGGCCGCCAGTCCCGGCCAGCCGTCGTACGCACGACGACCAGCCACTAACAATCACAAGCCTGTTGACGACATGGTTAGGTAAGTAACTTTGTTAAAGGGTCAATTAAGGTGGACTTTTTTTAACAGAGCCATGATTATTTTAACAAAAAGCTCTTGAAACATGGCGACAGAGAAACAATCTATGACATCTGAAATTATTAGTATGAATTGGAAAAAGAGAAGAGAGGCAAGGTTCACCTAAAGTTACTGAATTGATTCAGCAATCTTTAGGATGTCAGCAAGCGGTCTATTGGCTGTAATAGAGTATATTGTTCCGTCGTTGTCGTTATAAAAGCGCACAACTCCCGGAGCAGGAATTGGTGTGCTTTCTACTTCCTGACCGTTTATCCTGACCACGCTCTTGCTTTCATAAGGTTCCCAGCCTACTCCATTGTAACCATTTACCTTGATAGGCTGGACATCAGCGATTATCATATCAGGATTTGATTTGGCATATTCAAGTTCTTGTTGCTGAAACTCTGTGCTATTTTTCAGTGTGATGCCAGGCCTGTAGACTGTAACATCTATTGCTCCTTTCTGTATCATTGATTCACGACTTTCATCGAATGGGCACATGCTGAAGTCAGCATAGTACAGCTTGACTAAATCTCTATTCTGATCTATAGCCCTAAGCTGAGCATTCGGAGATATGGTCGCCAAATCAGGCTGCCTGATTGGAAATCCCATTGAGGGAATATCAGACAACTTTGACGGCAGACAGCGTATGTCCGGAGCTGCATCACCTGCTTGATTAAGCTGCGTCATTGCCGTGATGAAGATCACCGCAACCAAGCCTATGGTTCCGATTATACCTAATGTCGTTTTTGTTGATTCTATCATTTTTTTCAACTCCTCCTAAGAACTACCATAAGGCAACCACACAGGGCTATCTCGGTCATCTGTGCAGCTATCAGTTGTATATAGCGTTGGTCCAAATCCTAAACGGTCGAACTTGTCAGATGCTTGTCCACCTGGCGCTAGGTGTGCCAATTCCTGCTCGATGTAACTGTTGGTAGTGGACTTGTCTGTAGAATAGCATTTCGATTCGTTTGTGTTAGCATCGGTAAAGTATTTCCACACCTTGGAAGTGCCGCTCCAATACATATCTCCGAGTGCATCAACAAATCCTGACATTGTGTTTGTCGAAGAATAATCTTTTGTGGCCCTTGCGACAACCCCCGCAATAGTTGCTGATGTTGTAGTTGGTTTAAGGGTGAAGGTCCTAGTGCCGCCGTTATAGGTAGTAGCCTTAAAGCTGTTGCTTCCATTTGAGGTCTCTACAACATCAGCCAAGAAACTAGTGCCAGTAGGCATTGTTGTGTAAACATCATGTGTAACAAAGCCGCCTTGTATGCTGGAATAAATTAGACCCCAATAAGTGGGTTGACCATTTTGTAGATTGACAAAATATCCTGAACCAATAGAAGAACTCTCCTGATCAAAATTCAGATAAACAAAATAATCTCTATGGTCATTTGTTAGTGAAATAGATTTTACAGTAAACTGACCCCTTACACCTTCCAACACATTTGATATTTTAACAGCTCTAGATGCTTCATAGCCAGTATTAGCATAGGCCATAGTGAACGAACTTGCAATCATGCTAACCACTAATATTCCCATCAATGGTAATGCTAAGGTTGGTTGCCATTTTTGAGAAAGAAGTTTCATGATTAGCAATAAGAACAAACTTTCTAATAAAGATTCTATTATGCGATACCTTAAATGAATTTCTCCAAATATAGAGTTGCACATAACTATTGAGCATTGAGGGAATAGTACTTTGTCATAATTCTCTACCCATAGCATTAATTTGAATTAGCGATAAGTGCTCTATTGCATAACTGACAGATAGACAGACAGACCGCTAGTCAGGACCAACAAACCGAGGACCAGCTGGCTAGCAGGCCAGGGCAAGCCAGAGTCAGTCATCCAGTCAGTCAGTCAGCAGGCCAGACAGCTGCTACTACTAGCAGGTCGGCCAGACAGGTTAGGTAAGGAATCAAAGGCCAGCAAGTCATTTATGTTCAAAAGTAGTAATAATAGTATTGGTGACCGGCAAGACAGCAAGACCGCAGACTGGACAATGGGCAGGCGGCAAGATGCTTAGTTACCTACTTACCTAACCATCAAGCAAAAAAGCACGGTCTGGTCGTGAGAGGTAGCGTTACTCCCAAGGCGAGAGGCGCTTACAGCATCAGATTTACTCCATCGCCCGATAAACGCAGGGAGAAATCTGCGACAAATTCTGAAAGAATACGTGAAGAAAATTAGGAAGATCAAAAGTGAGGAGATGATACCCTGCTCTGCACCTACAGATCTGCCGGTCGCCTGAACGTACCACTCCTCTTTTCTGATTGCTTCGATATCGTTTCTGTGAAGGAGTATCGCCCTTTTCGGTCCCAGGAATCTGGCGAAGAATGTGTCGTGCGTTATAAGCACGTCTGTCGCCTCCATAATCAGATATTCGATATGGGCGTCCGGCATCCTCGGGTTGATTTCATTCATGTGCCGGACAGTCAAGCCTGCCTTGCGGAGAGCCTTCGCTAGGCGGACAGAAACGCAGGCGTCCACCAATACTGTCCTGTTGCCAATTCTTTCTATCAGGCTTGTCATTGCACTTTGCACCCTTTTCCACGTCCAAGGTGAAGAATCAGGTAAGAGTTGAGAGCTAGTTAATCTTTACGCCCTGCGCTTTTCTCTTTCCTTTGACATCCGCTCCTGATGCCTCCTTTCCTCTTCCTGCCGGGTCCTTCCACGCTGAAGTGTCACGGCCCAGAGGACCATCAGCACGATGCCGGCGGCGATAAGGCCCGCGACTATCTGAGTCAGTTGGTTCCAGTGCATAGTGTGAATAATCCCCTTGGGCCCACTTCCTCTCTATCCGGAACCTTTCATCTTCGTAGGAGGACTCTTCCGTTAGGCGAAGTTCCCACGTATCGCCACCCAACTGAAAATTAACGGTCGGGCGCTGCTGTCTTCCCATGACCTGCGCCGAAGTTCTTACACAAGATTTTTGTATAATGATATTATGCTAAATATTGCCCATGGCGGAGCAGAATATGGACGAGTTCCCGCTTGATGAGACGGTGACTATTTTTTCGAATGAGGATGCTGACCTGAAGCTGCTAGGAGAGCTTCTGAGCAACGAATCTAGCAGGGCTATTCTGATGTTGCTCTCAGAACAGGAAATGACGGCGAGCGAACTGGCGCGAACGATAGGAATTAGCCTTTCCGTCACTCTTCACCATCTGGACAAGATGTGCAA
>DATLXY010000165.1:0-2935 GCA_035575335.1 Nitrososphaera sp.
CAATCAAAAGCGGTATCACTTCTTCAATTCTTCCTTTAATGAAAATGTCGCACTCGTCCCTTATCGGAGATTTCTCGTCAGGGTTGATTGCTACGACAAAGCCTGACTCTCTCATGCCGGCGATGTGCTGGACGGCCCCGCTAATTCCTGCCGCCACATACAGCAGCGGAGATACCTTGCGGCCGCTCGTCCCGATGACTCTATCCGGGATCATGTAGATAGACCTGATCCCTTCGCTTACCGCAAATGGTCTCTTGGATATCGGTAGCGAAATGCCCACCTCCGCGTCCAGATGCTTGGCAAGCTCGATTATGAGCTTGATGTTTTCCTCAGGCGCATCTTTGACTCCGCGTCCAAAGCTCACTATCGCCTTCTTGCTGTCAAAGTCGACCGCGCTCTGCACGATCTTTCTCTCGATTATCTTTACCCGCAGATCACGCTCGTCAAACTTTGGCACATAGTCTACAACGACCCCATTTCTCGTTTCGTCACGCTCTATTGGAGCAAATACACCGGGGATAATGCTGCACGCCTGCGGGTGGTATTCCCTTTGTATAACGGGGTTTCGGTTGTCAAGACAGAGAATTGTGGTCCACAAAAAACCAGAAAAGTCCGGCCTGTACATTTCAAGCGTCCTCTCGTACTTAACTGGCTGACCCTTTGTCTTATGCTCGTGTTTTATCTCCAGATCCTCGATTACGAGCTTGTTAATATCAGATGCAAGTCCTGATTCCAGCTCTGCAAGCACTGTTGATGAGAGATGTCTTCCGATGTTGTCGGCAGCGAAAAACATGTAACGGGGTTTGACAAAGTCTGGAGCGTCAGAGAATTTATTGGCCAGCTCTCTGTCTCTCGCAATCTGGCTTATGATCTTCGTGTCTATCAGGTTTCTAGGATGTCTCAGTTCGGGGCTATCGGCGTAGATCACTACGTCTGCACCGTAGAATATCAGCTCCTCACATAGTTTGCGCACCTTGTGACCCAGCACTACCGCCACTACTTTTTCGCTGGCAGAGTACTTTTCATTGTACCTGTCCATCAACCGTCGGGCTTCGCCAAGCATCTCAAGGCTGACAGGGAGAGGCCGACCTTCATCGTGTTCGATCACGACGTAAAGATGCTGGTACCTATTGTTGTTCATTTGACTACTGGCCCTCCAAGCACTTCGTACATTTTTTCTGCGACCTTCGCAAGTTGCTCGCGGTTGGTGCCGTCAATGATTTCGGCCCTTCGGCTGGTCTTCGCCTTTGGGATTTTTTCAACCTTGTAGACGATGGTTGGCGAGCCGGGCAGACCCACGAGCTTTGGATCAACTCCCAGCTGCTGGGCATTAAACACCTTCAGATAGTTCTTGTAGTTTTGTGCGCGCTCCTTTGCTTCTTTTTGATACCTTGCGAATGCAAGCCTCTGGGATACGGTGTTGAATGAAGCCTTGTATGAAGGATCAACTGCGATGAACACAGGCAGCGGGGCCTCCACCTCCTCGATAACATCGTAGAGTCCCTGAAGAGTGATCAGGCGTTTTGCGCGTACTGTCCGCTTCTGCATGTCGACGCTATAATCGATGACATGTCCGAGGAATGGAAATCCCAGCTTCCAGGCCGTCTGCGGACCGGTCTGGCCTGTCTCGCCGTCTGACGCCCTGTGACCAGAAAAGACAATGTCAACCTTGTTGCCATCCAGTTTTGAGATACCTGTCTTCAAAACCTCTGCTGTGGCGAGTGTGTCTGCTCCAGCAAACAACCTGTCGCTGTAGAGGTGGAGTTCATCCGCATCGGAAAGAAGCTGAGCCTGCTGGAGCGCAGCATCGGCTATGGGAGGCCCCATGGTCATTACCCATACACGAGCGCCGTATCGGACCTTAGCATAAAAGGCTGCACTTGCAGCAATGGCACTGTGCGGCCCAAGGATGTTCTTTGTTTCTGCCCTGTTAAGTGTGCCGTCTGGATTGTAGCTGACGTTACCTTCTGAGAAATCCGGCTCTAGTTTTACTATGACTGCGACGTTAAGATTGGCCAATCTAAAGTCTCCACCCTTTACATCCATTTATTGCCTTTAAATGGTTTGTGAGCAAGCGTCAAGACGCAACCAGCTTCTTGACAGAGACAGTCTTTAAGCCCTCGTATGCAGCCCTGAGCCTGCTATAGAATTCAGGCATCCTTGGAGGAAGCATGGCATATGCAAGGTAAAAGTCCTCTGCCTCACGCATGTACCGTCTTATCTTGTCGTGTTCGGGCACGTTCAGTATAAAGCGCATGTTATTGATCCTATCAGCGAGCTTGATCGCCTTCACATCGTATCCAGAATCTAGTAGCGTGTCGCAGTAGGCGTAGAATCTGGCCCGCTGGCGCTCTTCGTCATTGGCGCCGGGAAAGTTTTCGAGGGGTTTTATCTTTAGCTCCGTGGCTATGTCACGGATTCTGTTCCCAAACCTGTACGCAATATATGCTTCAAACCCGTATGATTTTGATTCGTGCAGGTTCAATATTCTGTCATCGTCTTCCATGATGTCGTGTAGTATTGCTGCCGCAATTTCGACACTTGTAATGTTGCGGTTGACTGAGCGGTAATGCTGGACTACATCCATTGTCACAGGCCAAGTATGGGTTTCGAGAAAAAGAGAGGTGCCGTCTTCGCGCACAAGCCCCGAGTGAACCTCTTCTGCAACTTCGATGGCCCCTTCAATGTAGTCGTCGACACGGACATTCCCCTTATCCCGGAGAAAAGTAACAAACTCGGCCTTGCTTACGCAGGGGATATCGAGCTTGCTCATAACATTATAGCGACGGGGTTGAAAAAAAGACTTGCTATTGTGGCTATCGATTAGGCTGTTCGTGCTTCACGGAATTTATTCGATTGCTGTTGTTGTAGTTGCTGCTGTCGTTGCTGGATTGTATCTCGATATGTTACATGTCTTTGGCAATGGCACCGGCGG
>DATLXY010000166.1:0-11000 GCA_035575335.1 Nitrososphaera sp.
CAAGGCGGGTAGCGCAGTAACAATAATGGGTCCAAATGGCGCAGGCAAAACTACCCTGCTGAAGATCACGCTTGGGCTACTCAAGCCTTCAGCGGGGGAAGTAACTTTTTTTGGCGAAAAGAAACTAAACAAAGAATCAAGAAAAAATCTTGGCTACATACCGCAGAATCTGGGGCTTGTTAATGAGTTGACTGTCTTGTCCAATATCCTGATGGGCGCGGCAAGACGGCTTTCACCATGGCGCACTCTGATAAACTCCTATCCTCGGGAAATTCTTGACGAAGCTGAGGAGACGATGAATATGCTTGGGATCTCTCACTTGTCACATACAAAGGTAAAAAAGCTCAGCGGAGGAGAGAGGCAAAGAGTCGCAATAGCCAGAACCCTGCTGCAGCGTCCATCGATAATAGTCGCTGACGAGATGACATCAAGCCTGGATTTCAAGACTGCGCTCAGCGTCATCGACACACTTGTTGATGTCAAGAAAAAGATTGGCCTTACGCTTCTGATGACGCACCATAATCCTGACATTGCCAAGATATGCAGCGATATGATCTATATCGTCCGGGATGGTACAGTGCGAAAGCAAGTATCGGCAGCAGAAATTGATCGGGAAGGTCTGATAGAATTATATGAATCAACAAGTTCTTCGCAATAACGGCATACTCGTTGCAATTGTGTTGATAGTGATAGGCAGTTCCATCCATCTTAATTTTAACCCGTTATCTCTTTTGCAAGAGAGCGGCAACGCAGGTATCATTCTTGCCGAGCTTGCGGCAGTAGATTTTTCAGTGGCCGACAGGGTGTTCCAGTCAGTCATTGAAACATTTGAAATGGCTGTCGTCGGCTCAAGTATTGGTTTTGCAATATCCATACCCTTGGCGCTTGTTGCATCAAAAAATATCTCACCTTTTTACCTGAGCGCAATATTTCGTGGGATACTCAACATCTTTTGGTCAATACCTCCTCTGCTCTGGGCAATAGTCCTTGTTGCAGTTGCTGGTCTGGGTCCAACTGCAGGGATACTGGCAATTGCACTATTTTCAATAGGTCTGAGTGGGAAATATCTTTACGAGATATACGAATCTCAGAACCCTGCCGCGTATGACGTTATCAAAGTGATTGGGGCAAGCAGATTACAGATGATAAAGTACGTAACAATCCCGGAATCGTTGTCGTTTATGAGTAACCAATACCTGTTTATCCTGTCGTATAATGTCCGTGAATCTGCAATACTTGGATTGGTCGGCGCAGGCGGAATAGGCTTTTACCTTACATTTTATCTCGAAAGCCTTCAGTACAGCAAGGTTTCACTCTTTATCATTGCCATAGTTGCTTTAGTCTTGATAATGGACTATGTCAGCACTAGGTTGAGAACCAAGATTGTACACAATTAAGAACCCCCTGGCACCAAGATCATTATTAGCTGATAGGTAAAACAGTCGCGTAACAGACTCTGACGTCACTCGGGTTTGACCGAGCTGAATTTAGCTTCACCCTCCGTCATCACTTGACGTACATGGCCAACAGCTGGTGGTGCTCTTACAACGAGTTACTTGTCTGGTATGTGCGTAGGCGCGGGAGAGTGGGTGGGAGGAAGTTATTGGTGGACTTTGATGTAGTCGGCGGCTGGTACGATGGCGAGCTGGGAAAAATGAACTAAGGTAAGGAAGGCACACACACACACACACACGCACGCACGCACGCACGCACGCACACATACACATATACATACGCGTATCATTCAGGCAATACTACCGTCACTCACTCCTTTGTCCAGCTGCTGGGGTTACATGCGGGCTTGCTTATTTTCTCCACCTGCCGTACACTGATACAGACTACTACTGAAGAAGGTGTTGTCAGGGTGTACGCCAAATCGTCAGCAGTAGTACAGTCAATCCCGGACTACAACATGCGCACACACGCACACATACCTACACCTTCTATGTGTAGACGCAGCATCAACAGTCCAAACATCACGATAAACGAAAGAGCTGGCAACAGCTACACCGTAATGGTACTTGATAGGAGTACAGCTATCAGGGTAGCCAACCGTGCCAAGAGAACAACTGATGCGGCACAGCAGGTACTGGCATGTATGCAGTAGATAAAGATGCACGTTGCAGTTGTGACACTAGGAAAAAAGAAGGTTTTGTCGCAATGGAGGTTACACAAGCGAGGAGCAGGAGGAGGTACATGACGGCAAGGTACTGAAAAAGCTGGTCAGGCGGGCATCTGAAAACAACGACAACAACAACAACGACTGAGGTAGTGCGTGTACTTACATACGTACATACGATAGCAAGGAGAACTTTCAGTTCTTGGCTGACTGCGGCATGTGTAGATGCTGCAATCAAGGTGAAGAAGAATATTCGTCTGGCAAATCGCACGGCTCTGCTGTTATCCAAGGAAACTGTCAGTGTTGCAACAGCATCAGCCTCAGCAGCAGTGTCTGATTTTGACACGCGGAAACTAGCGTAAGCTATGGCCACCGGTGTACTGCAGAATCCGTGTTCTCTTCTGCCATGAAGAGGATATGTTGTTTGGTGAATATGTCTGTGCGATGGCAAGGAATTAGCGTACAAACATGGCAAAGCAGATGTTTCTGAAAGCGTCACTGTACAACATATTTGCCTGGATAAATTTGTAGTCATGAGTCGATTAGGCGCGCGGAGGTTGGTCAGTTATGCAACCTACATTTTCTGTATTTGTACTCGTTTGTATGTCAAGATTTGATCTAGCATTTCCGATTCGCCTTCGTACTATTGTAGCTAGTACTCAAAATACCAAAACTCGTCTTGTTCTTCGTACTGATTCTATTTTTGTTCATTTTTTGAGGCAAGAACATACATACGTATGCTGGTTAGATACCCTTAGGAACCAACATTGTACTCAATACATCGGATTCAAAACATCTTTTAATCTCATTTAACTTTTCATCAACATCAGAAACAGCCGATTTGACAATTTCATAAACTATTTCACTCATTTTGGTGTACTGCTCTTCTTTTACGGGATATATGCCGTGTGCAAGAATGGACTCATTCCTATAGTTCAGATATGTCTTAAGATCTTCGCGATATTTGTTGTATACAATCGCTGTGTCATCATCTTTCTTTAATTCAGAAAGGATCTCAAAATCTTCCACTAGTCCAATTTTGATCCTGCCGGAATAATCCTTATGTTTTTCGAGTTTCTGAAATAGAGTATCTGTTATTCTGCCTTGCAGCTTTTCAAGATCAACATCCGATGATACTATGCCGTATTGTAAGAGAGCATACTGTCCGACCATTTCCATACATCTGTAAAGCCGGGCTACGGCGTCATCAAAATTACCTTCCTCTGCTCTCCTTCTTGCATTCTGGAATATGTCAACGATAAGATGTTTGGTAGGGACTTTGCCCTTCAAACTCGGATGTTTAGCAGCCTCTGTTTTTCTGTCATCTTTGACTTTGCCAAGGTATTCCGTTTGGATCTTAACATCATGATGCTGTACGCCTTCAAAAAATTCTAATGCGTGTTCGTGGTCAAAACGTTCCCAGCTTATGAAACCGTTGATTATTTTCTCAATGTCATTTATTGACTCTGACTCTTTATCAAGATCTTTAAATCTACTTACCAAATCTTGTATCATGAGCCTACAAGTGTAAAACTGATATTTTGAAAAGAAATGCTTTATCACATAAAGTTCATGTTTATACAAAATACGTAGCGGTTTCAGCTCCTTTGGCTTTTCGGTTCCCTGCATCACAATTCCACCTCCATTACGTCGGCCACCGCCTACATAGGTAATAGAATAGAGTTTGTGAAGGATGGCTAATGCAGCAATAGCGGCAGACATTACTTTTGTACCTGATGTAATATCAACAACTATTTCAGAAGCAGAGAATCTTTTATCGAACAGAAAGAAGAGAGCCTTCTCGCATGACCGAAATACACCATCAATGTCTTCTGGATCGTTTATTGCAAATTCTTTACATTCGCAAATATCGCGCAAATGCTCATATTGTTGAACTGGTCTATCAAGAGTGCCCTTACTGTCAGGCGATACTACAAATACTACAAAATTCGGATTGTTCATCTTCATGCTGGCATAAATGGCAGATTCAACGTTCTTGCCCACTCCTACACTAATTATCATAGCTTTCTTCATCAAGGAATTCGGATAACAAAATATTACGACTCATAATTAAATATTAAACCTTTGGAGTAGATGTTCTTTTGAGATCAACCATTTGAGCTTGCGTTTCGGTTCATAAACATAGATTAGCGGTATAAGGTATCTCTGTGCAAGTTCGTACAGTGCAATGGTTGCCGGTTTATTAAATGACGTGCAGTCCATAATGACCAGACGGTTTCTAACCAACTCTGTTAGCACAACTTCTACCTTGTCTGCTATTTTATCAATGTCCGTAAGAGCATCTCCGTCCACTAGTATCCAGCTAACAGGCAGTGCCCTGTCCTTCCAAGTTTTAGCCGCCGTTGAAGACGTTACTACGTATGCAAGATTTACTTCTATTCCTTCTTTTTTGAGAAGTCTTAATGCAACTTCTGTTTCTGCCTCTTCCCTCTCATTTTTATGCCCGAGCAGGCCTATGTACGAAACCTTCTCGGGGGTTTTCTCTCCAAATATAAAACACAACGGAGTTTTGTATCTCAAACTATACGGCCCACCGTCAACAATTTGCTCGACGATACCGTATTGCCTCAGAACATTAAGATGGTGCATCAAAACGTTGTCCGCGACTCCTGTCATACGAGATATAACTGAGAATCTGGCAGTGCCGCCGGCCCGCGCAATTGCCTGTACTATTTTCTTTCTACCAGTATGCTCCAGCGCTCTGTCATATTCCGGCTTTATAAATTCTCGATTCACGACACTTCATAGAAATGAAGTGATACTTCAATATTGCTTCTATAGTGGGCAGGCATCCAATACCTTAGGTGATAGAACATGGTTGCAGGGCAGGGGGGTGGTAGAGGAAATGGTTTCGGTAGCCTTTTAGTGCCACCCGCAAAAAAAGATACAGCTTCTGAATCCGGCTTACGAGGATATGATGAAAAGGCGTGGATAAATAAACCTGTTTTTAAAATTTCTATATCCTCGATAATAAGCCACTATTTTTGTCCTCGTTGCGCTTTTCTAGCCTTCAGAAAAAGGCTTTATGTAAATACACTTCAAAGTGTTGAGGGACAAATATGCCATTTTGCAGCGGAAAAGTTCTTTGCAAGAGAGGTGGACTTTGTTCAGTGCAGTACGGCGGGCGGCAATAAAGCCACGAATCTGTTTTTGAATTTCCTAGAGTTGCTACGAGAAGATACAGAAAATAAATTTGGCTACCAATATCGCAAACTGGGTGGAGATTTTAGTGTCACATGGAACAGAGTGGAATACCTCCTGAAACGACGGTTCGAAAGGCTTGTACTTGCTCCACTGCAAATTATTCCAGAAAGGCAATTTGAAATTTCCCTGTCATCAGATAACCTCGGATTGACAGGAAGGCTCGATGTCATTGAAAATGGAGCCCCGCTTGAAATCAAGACAGGATACGTGCCAAACAATGGATACAGCCTATCCCATGCGCTACAGGTTAGCCTATACGCCTTATTGATTGAAAACAAGCATTTTGTCAACGTAAACGTTGGATACTTGTATTATTTTTCAGCTGATGAAATACGCGTTGTAAACATAGACGAAGATCTAAGAATGGAGGCGCTGTACCAAAGGGATGCAGCGCTGTGCACATTTCAGAATGAAAATGAGCCAGAAGGAAAATGCCGAAGATGTGTTGGAGGAAATGATACATGAAGTCGTATGTAATTTTAAAGGAATTAGAGAGCGCCATCCCAAGAACGGCGAAAGCGGACAAGCGAACAGCTTTTAAGATTGTTTTTCCAAACGCAAAGGAAGTGGTAGAATGATGCATAAGGCTGAATTTGAGGTACAAACTGTGACTCCTCTGTTTATAGCTGGAGCTGACCAAGAGGACATCTCAAATGAAGCCCTACGCCCTCCTAGCCTGAGAGGGGTAATGCGGTGGTGGTATAGAACATTACTTTTGGCAAAAACAGATTCACTTGAGACAATCAATGAACACGAATCTGATTTGTTTGGTTCTACCAACAGGAAGTCTCCAATCTCTATCATCCAAGGAAATTTTTTGGGTCCTAATATTGCTACATATAGTAAACAATGGTCATTTGATATTGATTATCTATTCTTCTCATTCAGGCAAACGCGAGATAGGTCTGCGAGGAGGTTCTATGATGTTGATACAACATTCAGTCTAACATTGCTTGCTAAGAAAGTGGAAAAACTTGAGCGTGCAATATCCATATTTTGGTTAGCATTGAACCTTGGCTCTATTGGGAGCAGAGCAAGGAGAGGTGCAGGTTCCTTGTCATTAGTTAAAGCAGAGTTCAAAAGCTCTGAGCCTTTAATAAGTACGGACATGATAATCAATTCAAATTCGTACTCTGATTACCAGAAGTACCTTTCTACGAATTTGAAAAAGATATGCAATACATCACAAATCAATTTTGCCGAATTTAACAGAATTGCAGAGATCTGGGTGAAAAATCAGGAGTTTGATGACTGGAGAAAAGCCCTCATAGAGGGTAGCAGGTGGCTGAAACAGGAGAAGGATAGACTAAAAAACTCGTATGGCGGCGATCAGAGACCTTACTTGGGCATGCCACGAAAAGGGTTTGACATTCCTAATGAGAATTATAAGAGAAGAGCTTCGCCAATGTGGCTGGCCGTGGCAAAAAGCTCTTCGAACAAATACTTTCTAAGGATGGTGATATTAAAATCAGAATTCCTTCCAGAATTTGGTGGCAGATTTTCATTTAAGGGTAGGAAATACAATGCAAAGAACTATCATGAAATTCTGTCAGACATTGCAAAAGGACTGCGCAGTTCAGGATGGGTGGCTATTAAATGGTAGACAAAAATATTTGGAACCTAAAAATCGGCGCTTTTCTACACGATCCTCCAGATAAAGCTCTCAGAATAAGAGATCATGTGGAAAGGTCTGCCGGGCTGAAACAGCGGCTTGGTATAGTGATTAGCGCGGCAGAAGAATCCGCTATAGCCAAAGCAGATCATATCGCATCCGCAATGCAGCGGATCAATATACCTGATGAGCTGAGCGGAATAGTAATCGAATTTTTAACAAGCAAACAAGGTATGCAGCCAGAAGCAATACACCCTCTTTCAGCTGTTAAGAAAAATAAGCTGGCACTAACAGAATATATTGCTTCAAGTCCCGGCACGTTATATACTAGCGATAAGTTAATCGCCGATGAAAAACTCCAACAACTACGCGATTCTGATCCAAAGAAAATGTTCTTTAAGATATGGCGTTTCTTGCCAGAACTGGAATGGCGATACAGCGATTTACCTGCTGACTCGCGTATACCAGACCACACAATATGGGAACACCTTGATGTTACAAGCGCGCTTACTCCGGCCGTAGAAGAGGGCATTGCTATTCTAAGCTTCAAACTCTCGCCGGTTCAGGAATTTATCAGCCAGGCAAGAAAAGGGATCGACCTCTGGGCAGGAAGTCATATTCTGAGCTGGCTGTCCTTCAATGCCATTATTGCAATAGTTGAAGAGTATGGGCCAGATGCAATAATCTATCCATACCTTAGGAGCCAGCCGTTTATGGACTGGTGGTTGGAGACAGAGAAGTATCTCAATGTTGAATATGATAAAGAAAGTTTGTTAATATCAAACATACCACATACGTTTGTAGCCATAATTCCTGCGAAAAATGCCAGAGAGATTGAACAGAAAGTCAGGAACGCTGTCAATAAAGAATGGAAGGATATTGCTAACTTTGCGCTTAATCAAATTGTCGACATTTATGGCAGAAATATCTCTGAAGATGTATATTTCAAAAAGACATGGGACCGGCAGATTTCTAACTGTTTCAGCGTACATACAGCAGTTGTTCCGTGGGCAAATCCCTCGGAAGATGAAGCTCAGGTAAAGAAATGGCTAGATGGCATGGAGAACCTTCCTGGCGAGATCTTGTCCAAATACAAGGATTGGTTGGAATGGAATTACGGAGACCTAGGAAAATCAGAAAAGAACGGCAGGTATAAAGCAAATGCCGGAGTGCTATATGGTCTCTATTACGAGGTTGCTGGTATTTTGCTCAATACTTACAAAATGAAGTTTGAATATATGGAGGAACCTGCGGGTGAAGGCAAGTGCACCATAGATGGTTTTCGCAATCAGATAAGACCGGAAGGAATAAGTGCTCGCGATTTTTGGAGTGCCATGTATAAATCATCCAGAGAAAAAGGCTTCTTCTGGCTCCTTGGTGAAAACGAGAGGCTCTCGGCAGTATCTGTTACCAAGAGACTATACAAAATGTACATTGAGAATGAGAAAAAATTAGGAATAGAAAAAATGAGGATCCCATCTGTAGCATATATAGCTTCAAAACCTTGGGTCGAAGACGTTAGAGACAGGTGCCCCGAGCTGTACAGTGAATTTAAAAATTTAACGTCAGATTTCGATGTAGAGGATGAGATCTATTACATTGATTACTGGGAAAATAATGAAATAGATGTACAAAGGAAAAAGCAGATACACGAAAAGTTACAAAAACTGTATAAAGTAGCTGGCGAGCCGCCAAAGTACTATGCTGTCCTTGTCATGGATGGTGACGATATCGGAAAAAAGATCCGTGGAGATGGCCTTCCGCCCATGAGAAAATTTCTCCATTCGACAATAGAAAAGGAACTGACAGGCGACAGATACGATAAATTTCTTGACTCGAGCAGAATACTAAATCCAACAATACACGTCGCTATCAGCAAGATACTAAAGGACTTCTCTACGCGTATGGTAAGGCGCATTATAGAAGACCACGGGGGCGTACTTGTGTATGCAGGTGGAGATGATGTGATGGCTCTGCTTCCTGCAAGAACTGCATTTGATGCCGCAAGAAAGATCAACGAAAAGTTCCAATCAGATTACCAAACTATTGACTACCGTGGAAAACAGTTAGAAATACCGATGATGGGGTCGAACTCTTCAATAAGTGCTGGGGTTGTCTTTGCGCACTACAAGTATCCTCTGCATGATGTTCTTGCTGCAGCGCACGAATCATTAGAGGATGCAAAACACAGATACGGTAAAAATGCTTTTGTGTTAAAATCAATAAAACATTCTGGCCAGATAACAGCAGCGGGAGCAAAGTGGAGCATTTCCGAAAAGCTGAATGAAGTATTAAAACAATTTGAAGGAAATGGCCAAGAAAACAGACCTTCAAAAAGATTGATTTACGATCTGCTGGCTCCAGATTTGCAAATAATAGAATCGTTAGGAAAAGAAGCTGTTGATGCGGAGATCCGCAGGCTTGTTAAAAGAAGATATGGCGAGGTTGTAAATGACGAATCTATTGAACAACTGAGCTCCGCTTTATTCGGGTTGTATGAACTGATGAGAAGGGATGCAAAGGAGGATAACACGATTCTTTACAATATAGGGATCTTGCTGAAAGTGATGACTGATGCTATAGGCGGTGAAGAAAAGTGAAACGCATATTCGTTAAACCTGCTGACGTTTTAATGTTCAGGTCTTCAAGGGCGTTTAACAGGGAAGGCTCTAACATTGCAGAGAAAGGGCCGATAACTCCAATGACATTTGCAGGAGCAGTGAAAAGTTCAATTCTTTTGACTGCAGACCCATCACTACCCGATAACTGGTTTGAGCTTGACAAGTATAAGGAACGGAAAGAGCTTGTCGGGGTTTTTGGAGAGAAAGGTAAATTGAGGATTTATGGGGCCTTCTTCGCTGAAAATGATGATTATACTGAACTGTTGCCTATGCCAGACGATATAGTCATTGATGAACACAACGGTCCCAAAAAAATCAACTCCCCAATTCAGATTAAAGTCGGTACGGAATCGTACTGGGTTATCTATAAATTCCCAGAGAAAGGGTCAGGAAAGTTATTTCTTTCATCTAAAGCACTGCATAATTATCTGATTGGCAATACCCCCGCAAAAGATGATATCGTAAAATTCAGCAAAGTTGCGGCATATGAACGGCGTACTGGCATACAATTGAAAGCAAGTACAAAGACAACCGAAGAAGGGATGCTCTACATTACTGATTTTCTAAGACTTGTAGAATCAGATAATGGTCATGGTTTCCTAGTGTGGCTCAATGATACGTCAAACTTTGTAGATGGATATCTTAAGGTAGGTGGAGAAGGGAAAGTAGCCTGCGCAAACAAGGTCGGAGATAAAAACATAGAGACCACAGACATCATAAAGAAAATAAATGAAACTCGCAAGATGAAGATTTATCTAGCCTCTCCAGCTGTATTTAAAAATGCCGACAAAAAGAACTCATGGTGTCCAGACATGAATAAAATAGATGCATTTCAAAATATTAAAACAGAACTTGTTGGCGCCAGCCTAGGAAAGGGAATTTACCTTGGTGGTTGGGACTATGCGTTGAGAAGGCCGAAACCACTTTATAAAGCAGTCGACGCTGGTTCTGTATATTACTTCAAAATTAAAGATGGGAACTTGAGCGACAATATTCAGCTTCCATTAAATATTTCCGATATTGAACCTAATTCCGGTATGGGATGCGCGTTTGTGGGGGTATGGTAAATGTTTTCAAAGAAAATGATTTTGAGCATCTACACTGAAACGCCTATGCATCCCGGAAGCGGCTCTTCAATTAACAGACCAATAGACCTGCCAATTCAAAGGGAAAGACATACAGATTTTCCCTTCATCCAAAGCTCTACACTGAAAGGGGTTCTGCTGAACTATGCCAAAACCAGTAATGGCAATGTAGATGAAATATTCGGAAAACCGGACTACGCTGGACTTGTAAGTATAACCGATGCCAAATTAGCAGCATTTCCTGTACGGACACTTTCCGGTGTCTTTGGCTGGATTACATGTCCATTAATACTGAATAGACTGGTGATGGATGTCTCTCCTTCTTTGGGTGCAGATAT
>DATLXY010000167.1:0-2090 GCA_035575335.1 Nitrososphaera sp.
GTCTTTCCAGGTCTCATCGCGGCTGGCATGTCAGTCACCGAGACTCACGGGCTTCCGAGAATGGGACCGACCTTTGGAGCCATGCTGCTCTCGGGCAAGAAGGCTGCAGAAGTCGCGCTTGGCAAACTGAAGGAAATCTCAAATCTACCAAAGATAAAGGCCAAGTAACTTTTTTTCTTCACCCATTCTTTATTCTTCCTGTTTGAATTTTCGAGACATCCACATCTATTCCCATTCGGCCGTTGATACAAGAGCCATGTTGTACAAGATCAAGAAGACCTTTCCCAAATGTAGAGTGCACATCGATCAGCCCTTACGATACGACGATAGGATCGAATATGCAAGGATATATGACCTAAAGAATCCCTTTGAGAAACAGTCAGTATCGGCAACGATGACTGATAAGGAATCGATGCCACTCTATGACGGCTTTGTATTGCAGAGGATTTTTGCAGAAATGATTTCAGAAAAAGAATCGTCCGGGTCTCACGTACATATAATGCTTACAGACCTTCTAACCTGCACCTTTAGCGAAGCTGACTGGCGTTACCACGGGCGCGCGGTCATCTGCGGAACCCCATCTATAATTTCGATAACAGGCATCGTAGAAGCACCAGCCAAGCCAAGAGAGTTTTACCTTGCACAGCTTCACGGAATGTCAGATATTGCTAGACTTAAGAAAGAGCTGGCAGGCAGGTTCGTCGACTATGGTGACCCTAGGATAACACAAGCAGCTGTTGTGTATGCGCTACAGGCACTGTTCTTTTTTGTGACTGAAGGGGAACCCTTCTGTGACAACAACGAATGCCTGCTTTACAACGCTCATTGGCAGGAAGAATTGCTCCGCATAATCATCAACGACGCATTTTGTGCCAACCACAAGAAAATGGTAAATAAATTTAACAACAGAATTGTGTCGCCATGAAGTTTTTACCGTCTGATACCCACAGCATTAATTTTTAAATATTTAACTCTGTTTCTTTAAAAATCGTATTTCTTTGGCAACTCCGAACGGATTATTAAGAGGTCTATGAAAATGTCACCTGTAGTTGTCTGAAGGTGAGTCTGGCAAGAAACACTATGACGTAGTAATAATCGGGTCAGGTCCTGCTGGTTACACTGCAGGGATTTACACATCGAGAGCCAAGCTATCCACCCTGATAATCTCTGGCACGCTGCCGGGTGGCCAACTCATGACAACAAGCGAAGTTGAAAACTTTCCAGGCTTTCCAAACGGCATCTTCGGTCCAGAGCTCATGATGAACATGCGCCAGCAAGCGGAGCGATTTGGAGCCGTGATTGTTGACGATGAAGTAATCAAGGTGGATTTCAAGAACAAGCCACTTTCTGTGACAACTCATTCTGAGACTTACACGGCCGAAGCCGTCATCGTATGCACGGGAGCATCTCCACGCAAGCTCGGACTCCCAGCAGAGCAGAAGTTCAGCGGAAGAGGAGTATCATATTGTGCTACCTGCGACGGCCCGTTCTTCAAGGGAGAGGACATCGTTGTGGTGGGAGGCGGCGATACGGCTCTCGAAGAGGCAACGTTCCTTACCAAGTTTGGAAGAACAGTAAAGATTGTACACAGACGTGATTCGCTTCGGGCCAGCAAGATTTTGCAGGAAAAAGCAAAACAGAACACCAAGATCGAGTTCATCTGGAACAATGTAGTATCCGACATCAAAGGAGACAATAAAGTCTCATCAGTCACGGTAAAGAATGTAGCAAGCGGCAAAGAAACCGTCCTCAAAGCTGGCGGACTTTTCATCGCCATAGGCCACGAGCCCAACACGTCGATTTTCAAGGGCCAACTTGAACTGGACGATAAGGGCTACATCGTTCTAAAAGATCACACAAAGACAAGCGTTGAAGGCGTCTTCGCTGCCGGCGATGTCCACGATCATCGCTACAGGCAGGCCATCACTGCGGCAGGCTTTGGATGCATGGCCGCTATCGATGTCGAAAGGTGGCTTTCTGAGAGGAAGCACAGGGGTTAGCCGATTAGGGATGCGGCCATAACCCCTACGCGGTATTTCTAACACTACCAATTGACTAACGATCGAGATCCATCCTTCTAACCTTATTGA
>DATLXY010000168.1:0-6106 GCA_035575335.1 Nitrososphaera sp.
AGTGAGATACTGGAGAGCCGCGCCCCAGCTTTCTTCTGGCACAACCAGAAGGTCGGCGTCAATTTCTCCTGCCAGCCTTACAAACGCCTTAGCCGGTCCCCTTCCGATAACTTCCTGAACTTCGGGCATTCTGACAAAAAAGTCCATCACCGGCCCTGGGTCGTTTGCAGCTACCAGATAATCTATGTCGCCTATCGTCTCCTTCATGCGCCTGACAGAGCCCGCCGCAACCGCATTTTTTACACCATCTATCTCGGACAAGGCCTTCTCTATCTCCTTTATCAGCGGCCAGACCTCACCTATGATGCGCCGCCCTCTGCCCTTCTTTGCAAACTCGATCCTCTTCAGAATATCTTGTACCTTCTTTTCACTAAGGCCAGGCACCTCCTGTAGTCTGCCTTCAGCTGCGGCCCTTTCTAGCTCGGCCAGATCTTTCACTTTCAGGCTGTCGTAGATCCTCTTGATCGTCTTCGGTCCCACGCCCTCTATGTTCGACAATTCCTCGACGTTTATTGGGATCTTGGCTTTCATCTCCTCCAGAGTGTGAACCTTCCCGGTCTTGATCATCTCCTCAATCTTTGATGCTATCGCCTTGCCCACCGATGGGATTGCGAGTAGGCCTTTCAGACCCTCGCGGTTGTAAATGTCCACTACGCTTTCCTGTAGACTGGCTACGGTGTCTGCAGCCCGATAGTACGCGCGGGCCCGGTACTGGGCGTTTGGGTCATCGCCTCCTACCTCTGTGAGAAATCCAAGGTCGCGTATGACCTTGGCAATGTCCGAATTCTTCAAATAACACAGGAAGCTAGGCGGTCACAGCTTCTTAACATTTATCTGATAGGTCGGCGAACCACAAGGTGCTGTTACTACGGAAATAGTGATGATGACCGCTTTCTAGCGCTGAGCTATTTCCGAATTTCTTGTCAATTGGTATATGGATAGAAAAAACGACATGGAAATGGGCGGGGAAATGCCGATTATTTAATAATGCCCACCCCACGCCGTGCCTTGTGTTGTTGTACTATAATGTTGATGGCAGAAGGGATTTTACTTTTGGTAAAGAGCCTTTATGCGCGATCATAACCGGGTTAGAGTGATACAAAGCGCTGCTGATAATTTGAGCAGCGTATGATAACTAGGTGACCCTTTTGAGCAGGGTTAATCACCCGACCATCAGTCTATAGAGCTGTAATGGAAATAATCGAATCGGTCGCATGGATGCTGCTTGGATTCGCGCCCACGCTGGCTGCGATGGAACTGGCCTGGAGGATAGTGGGCAAGAGGCGGCTATCGATGGCCGAGGTAGGCGTTCATCCATGATTGACTACTACACAATAGCCGGTATGGCCGTAGTTGGGTTCGTAGTTGGTATTGTGGCCCTCAGACTCGCAAAAGACGAGGTGCAGCTGAGGCGCAAAAGGCTGCTGGAAGAAACACGTTAGTTAGCACATTGGCGATTTTTTCTGTCGATGGGACGAGTACCACAAGAGCTGCGCCTTTCTCAAGCGTATCGAGGGATCTCCGTCTGCATTGGCTGTTACTTTCCTGCGGACATGGTGTATGATATTTCCGGAAAATATTGGGAACGCGGGCAGATTGGGATTAACTTGTAGCCTCTTTGTTATTCTTCAGCTTGGAAAAAATTCGGTCATATGCGTATTAACTTTTCTTGACCGCAAGGATTCTTACCTCTTGGTGGAAAAAAGACGCATGGGGCAGGTCTTTGAAATACACAAGTACAAAGGCGATTCGTTCCTTTATGTAGTCGCCCGCACCAACAAGCACGACGAAGGTTACGTCCGCAGTGATGTGGAGAGGATGAACAACATGCTTTCACTTGAAATGAAGGCTGAAGGTATCCGCTATGTCTTTGCACTTGGCACCGTGGAGAGCATGAACAAAAAGACTGGCGACCGGGCCCGCAAGAAGGAAAAGACAGGAGGCGTGCTAGCGTAAGCTTCTCCTGCCAGCTAACATTTTATAGCAATCGCGGTAACTGCTAGACGGGAGGATATGCAGAGGCCCGATTGGGACACCTATTTCATGCTACAGGCTGAGATCGCCAAGCTTCGTTCGAATTGCCTCACCCGGCACATCGGCGCGGTCATTGTCAAGGACAACCGGCAGATAGCTACGGGCTACAATGGCACCCCTCCAGGAATAAGAAATTGCTTTGAAGGTGGCTGTCCACGATGTATAGCCCGTGTAAAGGGCGAGATCAAGTCAGGCGAGGGTCTAGACAGGTGCCTGTGCACACATGCAGAGGCTAATGCGATAATGCAGTGCGCACTTTTTGGAAATGCGGGTACCACCAGAGGTGCGACGTTGTATTCCACTTTTGCTCCCTGCGTCGAATGCAGCAAAATGGCCATCAGCGTCGGGATCAAGAGAATAGTCGTAATAGCTGACTACCCGGAGGATGGAACTCAGCTATTGAAGGAGGCCGGAGTCGAGCTGGTAAGGCTCAATCCCGACCTGCTAAAACAATGGCTCACAATAATCCCTGCGGATCCAGAATCATCAGCAAAGGCAGTGAGCAAGTAGAGGTGAAAGTGCACATCACCCAGTTCAACGTACAGCTATATTTCAGGGAACGTTTCGACGCGGACAAGATGAGCCTCGCGTTAAGCGAGTCAGACGGCTTTACCCCGGCCCAGATACAACGGAAGGGAGATCATCTTGTGCCGGGGAGTGCTTGGTTTTTCCGGCAGGCCTTTCGGATTGCTCCCGTTCAGTCAAACGTCCTGCCCTTTAGAATTTTGCAGGTACTAAGCTACCCAAACGCCCTGCAAAATCCCGACCATGAGACAATATCGTGCCTTCACTATGTGGCGGCTGCACTTCGTCAGCACCTTAACACCAACATCGAAAACGACATCTACGCTGTGAGGGTGGTATTTCACGCCATAGTGACGGGGAGCAGCAACATCCATCGTATCCTGACTAGACTTGATAGGATCGACAGGATACCCTCGCTGGCTGGCAAGTACGTCGGACACAAGAATCCTATGGACGCAATACAGCTGACATCAAGGACCGGGGACGAGCTCTCGCACAAATTCTGGAGCGATATGAGGATCAGCCAGTTTGACACACATTCTTATGTAGTCACGATATTCAACGAGACTGACTCGTTTGCGGCGTCACTCGATTTTATCGGTCAAGTCAAGCAGTTCGTCGCACAGATGATGAAGGAAATGGAAGAAGCAGTCACGAACGGAATTGAAGATCAGAGCAGCTAAGAGCTCGGATAAGGAGAAAATCCTCAGCTTTTGTGTGAACACATTCAGCTGGGGCGATTACATAGATAGGGTATGGGATTATTGGTACAGGACCGGCAGGCTCTATGTTGTGGAAGATAAGGGAAGAAGCATTGCGATGTCGCATGTGGTGATGTGCCCGGGTACAAAGACCGTGTGGCTCGAAGGTGTGAGAGTCCACCCGGACTATCGCCGTTCGAAGATCGGAACCCGTCTCTTAGAAAAAATGATAGAGTATGGCCGGAAAAAGAGGGCGGTTCGGGCGTCAGCGATAGTCGACGTGACAAACATTCCATCACAGCGGATGCTCGAAAGGAACGGCTTTAAAGTGATATCAAGATGGGCATACTATGTCACAGACAAAAAGCCGGCCAAGATAACAAAAAAATCTTCTGCCGTCCGAATTGCCACTGCAGATGATATTAATGATATCTGGAAATATCTGGGTAAATCCAAGATTTACCAATTATCTGCAAGGACGTATGTCAAGTCGTGGCACTGGTATCCGCTTGACAGAAAAACGCTCCGAGACCTTGTGAAGGAAAAGAGCGTTATGGTGGCCGGCTCGCCCATAAGCGGAATCACGATAATAAACAGGCACGGCTACTGGGATAAGAAAAAGATCATACAGATAGTGTACCTCGATTCCAAATCGAAGGCAGCGCTCAAGCAGCTTTTCTCGCTTGCAACAAGCATCTATGCCAACAACGGATTCGAACAACTTCAGATAGTCTGCTACGACAGCAGGAGACTGACATCATACATCGAAAAGCACATGACAAAGGACGAAGAACAGTTCCTGCTCTACAGCAAAGTATTTACAGCAAAAGACTCGCGTTCACGTTAGTTATTAGTTGGATTACCTGCACACGCAGAAGGTTGGCGATATACAGGTTCGCTACGCAGATCTTGGTAGCGGCGCTCCAGTACTCCTGATTCACGGGCTTGGTGGCTCTATTGAGAGCTGGACAAACAACATAGATGAGCTTGCAAGGACTATGCGGGTGATCGCAATAGACCTTCCCGGGTTTGGGCAGAGTGACAAGCCGAAGATCAGCTATACAGTAAAGTTCTACCGCGATTTCCTTGTTGATTTCATAGACCAGATACAGATTGACAAGATATCTGTGGTCGGGTCGTCACTTGGCGGTCACATCGCAGCCGAAATCGCTATAAGCCATCCTGAACTTGTGGAAAAGCTCGTGCTGGCCTGCCCTGCGGGTGCGCTTCCGCGCTCGTACAGGGGATCCCCCGCGCTGCGGAGGTATGTCAAGGTGCTTGAGTCAAGAACAGTGCAGGAGGTCAAGAAAGTGCTTCATACTGCGGATAACAAGGCTGTTGATGACTCGTACGCAAGAACAGTGCTCGAGAAGGTCTCTGCACCCGGATCAAAGCACGCCTTCCTCTCTGCGTTGAGGGGAAGCACAAGGGCACCGCGGTTGACGATTAGAAGGCTGAACAGGATCAAAGCGTCCACTCTGCTTCTCTGGGGCAAGGACGATATCATGATCCCGGTGAGGTTTGCAGAGCCTTTTGTAAAGATGAGGAACTGCCGAATAGTGCTTCTTGAGAATTGCGGCCACCGGCCCCATGCAGAGAGGTCGGAGCTGTTCAACAGGATGGTGGCAGACTTTTTGCTAGCGTAGCTCGCGCTCTAACCTGTCAACCTTTTGCAGGAGTTCTAGATTTCTTGACTTGATTCTGTCAAGCTCCTCTCTGATCTCGGCGACCTCCTTTGGTTTCCTTGTCGCGTCCCTGATCAGGTTGATGCATTCTTCTGCCACCCTCCTCACCCTGTGGTCAAGGTCGTGCTCGGCCACCCATGAGAGGTCGGGGATCGCCTTTGACAGCTCGGCATCAGCAAGCGCCCTGCACGCGTTAATGCGCACCCTGAACCACTTGTCTGTCAGCAGTGATTTCAGGTGATCAAAGATCTGCTGGTTATCTGCAAACTTGCCAAGCGCAAAAGTAGCAGCCTCCCTTATCCTGTGGTGGTTGCCGTACTTGCTCTTTTCCATCAGGAAGTCGGCTATACGCTTATCACCGGGGAACTCTTTGAGCCCAGCGATCGCGCCTTGCGCCACGACCTGCTGGAAGCTTTCACTGGCTGCCGCCCTTATCAATAGCGGGATCGCCTTCTTACTCCTAGTCTTACCGATTGCAGTTGCGACCTCAGACTCGACAAAATAGCTCTCGTTTTTCTGCAGCAGAGGCTTTAACAATTCGAGTGTCTCCTCCTTGCGGAATTCGCCCAGTGCCCTTACTACAGCGCGCCTAGCCTTTGGATGCTTGACAGACAGGCACTTCTTCAGTGCCTCATACGCATAGTCGGTCTTGATGGAGCCCAGAGTCTTTGCAGCTTCGGCCGCGACTCCCCAGAATTTTTCTTCCAGCACCGCCTTTTTCAGCGCGTCGATGACAAAATCGGAAGACTCGCCCTTGAGCGAGCGCGCTGCTTCAACGCGCTCGATTACGTTCTCGCCTTCCAGCAGTTGCTTGACCAGCATCTCTGCCGGTGCCTTTATCGATAACGTCTTTAGGATCTTGAACTGAGGGTCCACGGAGAACCATTCCACCTCATCATCAACAGGGATCTGGAATGAGCTCTGTTTTTCAGAGATCCTGAAAGTATACGTCTTTCTCGTTCTCGCAAATGCCAGCTTTACTTCAAGCGAAAAGTCAAAGGGCTCGCCGGCCTGCGCCTGTTCTATATCTATCTTGGTTATCCCTTGGTTCTGCGAAAAGCTTACCTTCAGGTCCGGGTGACCTTCCCTATAAAGCCATTGGTCGAAGAATTGCTGGAGGCTCTTCCCGGTTTCAAGCTCGAAAATCTTGCGGAGGTCATC
>DATLXY010000169.1:0-9309 GCA_035575335.1 Nitrososphaera sp.
AGAGACCCCACATGCCCACTGCGCGTTTGAATACACGTACTTTGCGCACCCTTCCAGTATAATGGAAGGGGTCAACATTTACGCAGCAAGGAAGAGGATCGGACAGTTCCTTGCTAAGAAATTCCCGCTAACTAATGCAGATGTTGTAGTGCCCGTTCCAGACTCAGCGCGTCCAGCTGCTCTTGGATACGCCCAGGAGCTGGGGCTGCCATTTGAAGAGGGTCTGCTCAAAGATAGATACAGCAAGAAAGGCTCGATGCGCAGCTTTATCGAGCCATACCAGAGTGACAGGGTCAAGATAAACAAGGGAATAATACCTATCCGCGAAGTGGTCGCAGGCAAGCAGGTGGTGGTTGTAGACGACAGCATAGTCAGGGGCACAAGCTCTGCAGAGATAATCAAGACTCTGCGGATGGCAGGGGCAAGCAGAGTGAGTCTTGTGGTGACCTATCCGCCTATACGATATCCCTGTTATGCTGGCATAGACTTTCCATCGCAAGAGGAACTTATTGCATACCAGCACGGCGCCACCGAAGATTCAAATGCCACAATCGCAGCACGCGTTTCGCAGGTGATAGGCGCGGATAATGTATTTTATAATGATACTGCCAATTTGGCAAGGGCCATAGGTATGCCAGAAGAAGAACTCTGTTTTACATGTTCAACCGGCAATTATGCACCTTTGGGAATAAAACCTGTCTTTAAATCGCGTGCACAGATGAAAGGGGAATAAATAATTGCTTAAATAGTTCTCAAACATGTATTTTATTCAATGCGCCTTGTGTTCGTTGTGGCTGCTGGCGCGGGTATCGTAGCGGTAGCACTGCTTGCCATGTTCGCTTCTGCGGTGCCCACGAAAGATTACGACCTTAGCGTCGACGCCCTAAAGGACGAGCAGATCCTGTTTACAAATGCTCGAGTGGTGGTGAAGAACATCGGCAGAATGGATCTTACAGACGTGTTGGTCGATTACGGAAACGGGTACAAAGAGCCCGTGATTTCTGTCCTCCGGCCAGGCGAAACACTGACCTTTTCACCACCTGAAGGTGCCCAGATTGATCATGTTACAGTCACGGCAGAGCCTGGAATAAAGATAGTGCAATCATACCGGAGTCCAATAAAACTTCCTGGTATGATAGGTTCATGACTGTGTTTAAATAATCTAAGAAACAACGAACCTTGTTGGATAAGGACTTTCATTCGGACGAAGAGATAAGAAAGTTCTACAATCTGAGAAACATAGCAGTAGTGGGTATGTCCAAGAACGAAGGAAAAGCGGCAAATTATGTTCCCAAGTTCCTCATCGAGCACGGATATAATGTGATTCCGGTCAACCCCACAGCCAATGAAATCATGGGACGTAAGTCATATCCTTTGGTCAGTATGGTTCCAGATCGCGTAGACATCGTAGACATTTTCAGACCATCAGAGGATGTTCCGGCAATAGTTCAAGATGCACTTAAGAAGCCGGGAATAAAGGTCATCTGGATGCAGGAAGGCATCTACAGTCCGGAGGCCGAGCGGATGGCAAGGGAGAAAGGGATCGAAGTAGTCTACAATAGGTGTATGCTAGCAGAGTACGCCCGCCTGTTTAAACACTGACTAGGTTAAATTGGACAATGCATTAGTCAGGACTGAATGCCAACAGATATCGAGAGGGTTTTCGAACGGCTCAAGCAAGTTCTGGAAGAGCTAGAGAGTAGAGACGGGATTTCCACCAAAATCGGAATCGACAAGGAGGCACACATGATAAGAATCTATGGTATGGACTCGGATCACATCAAGCGAGCATTTTCTGGACTGGGAGAAGTGCTTGAGCTAGCCTACACAACTGCCGAACACCATCCTTACTGGACGCTTCTTTATCATGCTGTGGAGATTTCAAAAGCGGTGCTTGAGCGATGGGAATCAGAGCTCACGACTGACCAGATAAGCGAAATGTCATGGCGCTGCGACGAAATCAAGATGGCCCTCGACAGGCTCCGAAAAGATGATCCTTGAAGAGCCGGGAGCGACTAATAGATAAAGTCCTTAAAAGGAATCATTACGAAGCTGAGTGGAGATTGAAAGTGACTTTTTCCAATGATATCACGCGACCTTGGAAAACTACTGGTTCTCGTCAGAGCATGATACAAAGATTCCAAAAGGGTCCGCAAAGTCAGATCCTGAACTTGGGGATAGGTAGGAGTAGGAGTAGGAGTAGGAGTATCAGAATGCGAAGAGCACTTGCAAAACAAGCTCGCAGGTCGTAGGCAACGGGCTGATAAGGCGAGGTAATACTTGAAGTGAAGAACACCGCTTTGGGGAGCCTATGGCGGTAAAAAATATTCGACGCTTTCGAGAAAGTCTTATCCATGAGCGGTTCCATAATATAATACATCATGCAAGCCTCAACGGCGAATACGACTCAAAAGCGCAATAGATCTGCATTCACCGCGAACGTTGGGTTTATTATCCACGCGTCGCTTCTTGGGAGCTTCGTCGTCCTTGTGGGATACCTTGCGGTGGTGTGCCACCACCTCCACTAATGAGAGTATATAAATACAATGACAAGGAGTGAAAAAATCATGATAAAGATCGGGCTGATTGGCAAGACAAATACCGGCAAGACTACGTTTTTCAATTCTGCCACGCTCCTATCCGCCGAGATATCGAACTACCCTTTTACCACAAAGCAGCCCGCGGTGGGCAACGCACACGCAATCACCCTTTGTGTACATAAAGAGTTCAACGTGAATGATCAACCAAGAAATTCGCGCTGTATAGATGGATGGCGTTTCATACCCATAGAGCTAGTCGATCTTCCCGGCCTGATCAAGGGGGCATGGGAGGGCAAGGGACTTGGCAACCAGTTCCTATCTGTTGCAGCTCAGTCTGACGCACTGCTACACATTGTGGACGCCTCTGGCAGCATCGACGCGTCGGGAAAGATTGCAGAACCCGGGACAGGAGATCCTGTGGCCGATGTTGCGGACATCGAAGAAGAACTTGTTATGTGGTACGTAAAGCTGCTGGAGGGAAATCGCGACAAGATATCTCATTCAATCAATGCTGGCACTGAAATGGTTTCTGCGATAACTGAAGTTTTCCGGGGGATAGGGGTAAGAGAAGAGCATGTCAAGGCCGCGCTTGACCAGAACAATCTGACCGGCGTGCCGTTTGACGATTTTGGACCTCAGCAAAGCAAAGACTTTTGCTGGAGCCTGCGCGATATCTCAAAACCTACACTGATTGTTGCTAACAAGGTGGACCTCCCCACAGCCGCCGAAAATTTCAATCGCCTGCGTGAGGAATACAAGGATATGATCGTTGTGCCCGCGAGTGCCGATGCCGAACTCACACTACGGCGGGCAGAAAGCCGGGGAATAATCAGGTACCTTCCTGGTGACGAGCGCTTTGAAATCAACGACCAGACACAATTGAACGACAAGCAGAAATGGGCACTTAATTTTATCCGCAAAGATATACTTGGAGAATACATGCGGACGGGCGTTCAGTTTGCAATAAATGTGGCTGTCTTTAAGCTACTGAAAATGAACGCGGTCTACCCCGTCGCGGACCCGCAAAGGCTCTCAGACAAGCACGGGAACGTCCTCCCTGACGTATACTTGATGCAAGCCGGTTCTACTGTAGAGGATCTTGCACGGGAGATCCACAGCGATCTTGCAAAGGGAATACTCTATGCACTGGACGCGCGCGATGGCCTCCGTCTGCCGAAAACGTATCATCTGAAAGATAGGGACGTGTTATCGATAGTATCCGCAAGGACAAAGAAAAAGTGAAACCCTCATGACAGATCTTATGAGTGAAATAGAAAATCTACTTCGAAAGAATCCTTCAAGAATGTATTCTAGAGAAGAGATCCTGAATCTGCTTGCTGAAAAAAAGAAAGAGGAGGAGATCGAAGAATTATTGGCCGAGCTAGAAGTTCAAAGCTCACTTGCCGAGAGCAAGTCTCCCGTCTACGCAAAATGCGCGGGTGGAACTGTGTACTACAAGTGGAATCAGGCCTAGTCGCCCTTCTCTTGCTGAAACACCGTAATGTTTTTCATCGATGAATAAATCGAGAGGTACTGCATACCTTTTTCTGTAGTCCTATAAGCGACATGTCTATTATTATTATTATCATCATCGTCGGCAAGCTCAATCAGAAGATCCTTTTCCATGAGTATATCCAGGTATTGTTTTAGCTGCCAGCTGGTCAAATTTGCGCGGGTAAGGAGCTTTGTCTTTGCTATCCCGCCATTTGCGGATTCCAGGATGACGGCCATGATATCCGGCCTGCTCCTGCTCTTCACAGGTGAAAAGAGGACGTCGAGTCTATAAATCAGAATTGAAGCAAGTTTGAAGACAAGCTGGTAGAATTAGTTTGATCAGTATATTACTTGCTGTAAACACATAAAACACCTGTGCAAGGTCCCGGCGAACTCCTTACGCTATTTCGGTCAGAATCTGGATACATTTCAGGCCAGGAATTGGCAAAAAGAGCGGGGATTTCACGAAGTGCTGTGTGGAAACAGATTCGCATGTTACGCAGGTACGGATATTCAATCGAATCGCGCCATGGGATTGGATACAGGCTTACAGGTTTGACTGACCTGCCTGTTCCTTGGGAGCTGGCAAATATTTTGAGTACCTCGTTTGTTGGTAGGAAGATTGTTTTCCGTGAGATCGTAGATTCAACCCAGAATCTGGCGTTGTCGCTAGCAGCCAAACCCGACACTCATGGTACGGTGGTGATCGCAGAACAGCAGAGAAGTGGCAGGGGCAGGTTGAAACGAAAGTGGCTCTCTCCAAAGGGAGGTATATGGTTCTCCGTGGTGCTCAAGCCGAAAATTCCTGTTTCAAGGATAACCTTGTTGCCGTTCATAGGCGCGCTAGCAGTGTGCGACGCGATAGGATCTACAGGTCTGACCGCTCGGCTAAAATGGCCAAACGATGTTATGATCTCCGACAGAAAGGTGGCTGGTATCCTACTAGACGTGAGCGCAGAAATGGACGAGATCAACTATGCTGTCGTTGGGATGGGGATAAATGCAAACATTGACGCTCGCACGATCTCTGCACACTTTGATGGAGTCAAGGTAACATCAATAAGCGATGAGCTTGGACATCCTATTAGCAGGCTGGAAATGACAAAGACGCTTCTTGAAAGGTTGGAGCACTATTATCTGGTGCTGGAGCGGCAAGGATCAGGCATAATCGTTGAGCAGTGGAAGAAAAACTCCGACATGATAGGACGCCAAGTCACAGTCATCCAGAATAACAATAAGACTGTTAATGGCATAGCTGCGGATATCAATGATGATGGCTCGCTACGCGTCCGAACAGACGCCGGCGACATCGATATCATATCTGGCGATATTAGCGTCAGGTACTAGTGCTAGATGCCCTGCAAACTATCGCGATATCATTTACGTTAGTTCCAGTATAGCCCGTAATAATTAAAGAGTGTAGTTCCTTGAAAGCATGATAGCTGTCATGCTTGCGGAGAAATTTTTGCAGGTCCATCTTCTTTCCAAGAGCAACCGTTCTTGATGAAACAAGCGCTCCGGCAGCATCAGAGTTGCCGTCCATCCCATCTGTTCCCATAAAGGCTGCGGCTATATCTCGTTTCGCTTCTGTCAAATATGCCAGAGCTGCTTCTTGGTTCCTTCCACCGACCCCGCTTGACTTGCCAAGTCGCACCGTCGTTTCTCCGCCGGCAACAATTGCAAAAGGTCTTCTGCCAAGATCTGATGCAAGACGCGCCAAAAATTTTCCAAACTTCTTTGCTTCGCCATCAAACTCTGATCCAAGATGAATAGCTCGGATACCTCTTCTTTCAAAATAGCTGACAGCCTTAGAACAGGCGATCGCATTGTTGCCGATCAAAATATTATGAACTCTTGCAAACATTGGGTCATTGGGTTTTGGTGTCTCTTCTAGCTCACCTCTTGAGCCCCGCGTAATGCGCTCAACTACCGAATCAGGTTTTCTTATCTTGTATTTTTTCAGAATCCGGAGAGCGTCTTGGAATGTGGTGACGTCCGGGTAGGTCGGGCCGGATGAGATTACTCCTGGGTCGTCGCCAACAACATCGGAAATAATCAGGGAAACAACAGTGCATGACCTCTCTATATATCGCAGGAGCTGCCCTCCCTTGACTGCAGACAGATGTTTGCGGACAGAGTTAATTTCATGGATGGAAGCACCTGAGCGGAGGAGCAGGTCTGTGATCCTTTTCTTGTCTGCAAGGGATATTCCTTGAGCCGGTAGAGGCATTAATGCCGATCCGCCGCCTGAGATTAGAACAAAGATCAGGTCCCCATTATGTGCTCTTCTAATAACATCAAGAATCCTCTTCGTACCTTCTATGCCAGAGCTGTCCGGCACGGGATGGGAGGCCTGAGTAACCGATATTCTGCTGCCTTCTAACTTTATATTGGTTCCATAAGGAACAGTAATTGAGCCACCGGTTATTTTCTCACCGAGAATTGAACCAAGTGCATCTGCCATCCCTCCAGCTGCCTTACCTGCCCCCACAACATAAATCCGGTTAAGTTGCGGCAGCCTGATGTTGTTGCCGCGTATATCGCACACAGTTAACCCTCTTTCACCTAATCTTACTGCGCGCTTTACCAGAACTTCTGGCATGACGCTCTTGAGGGCCGCTTCAAGAGCAGCGATGACAAGCGATGACGATCTATCACTGTGAAATTTGGTGAGCTCCCGGCGATTTACGATCAATTATTTGATTCTAGCGTAACTGCTACTTATCTCTCTTTATCGTATACAGGCAAAAGTCGCATTCCTTGCAGACGTAGTACAGGTTATCGAAGCTAGAGCATAATTCCATACTATCGTGACAGCGTGGGCATTCTATTTCTTGCTCTATGAAATGCACCGGTTGTTCTTCTTGCCTGTCTACGTCGAATGCAATTATCTTTTCCACTTCAGGTTTGGGTTCCACGTCAGAGATGACTTGGCGGTTGCTTTTAAGATCTGGAATACGTTAGGGGGAGGGGGGTCTAACTTAACATATCTGCAATAATCACGTAGTACTGGATTGTCTACAATTTGTGACCGTATGTGTTCTCCGACAATCCTCTTGATTTTCATATGGGTAGGTAATATGGGCTCGCAACTACAATTAACGGTGTAAAATATGAAGCGAGAAGCAGAATTGATAAAGTATAGAGATCGTTTCTGAGTCATGAAACCTTCCAATGGCTATAAAACGACTTTCGATGGTTGCGTCTGTCAATCGAGCCCGTAAAACCGAACAGCAGATGGGAGTCACGTCTTCGTAACTTACTTAGATAGCCCCGCCGTGGTACTTGGAAAGCAGTCCGTCAAGTGTGCAGCAAACCGCCAACGACTACTTTATTCTGCCTATTCTTAGAAACGTGTTTGCTTTTTCCCTGATCCCCTTCTCGAATTCTGGCATATGGATGGTATTGATAGGCTCCAGCTTGTGGTATTTTTTGCTATAATCTATCTTCTTTTTTGATATGTGCTTTAGCTGGTCACGGAGCGATTCTTTCAGGTCTGGAGGACAGATCTTACTTTCAAATATTGTCGCCAACGACGCTTCAAGCATTTCGTTTAGGTGGGCCGTGCCCTTGTCTTCGTGGAAGTGGGGATTGCGAGTTTCTATCTGGAATATCTCTACACCCTTGTCAACTATCTGGGGATAATCCGAGGGAAGAAGTCCTCCAAATTTTTCCAGTATGTCTACAAATTCGCGGGTTTCTATGGAGTAGCCGCTGGTGTAATGAAGGCATTCTGCAAGCGGCATTGAAAGTGCATGCTCGCCGGCGTTGCCGGTCTTGATAACCTCGGTTTCAAAGCCAGTGATGCTCGCAAGAAGTGCGTTGAGGTTCTTGTTCGTTATCTCTGACACTCTTCCCCACTTCGAGAACTGGAGGGCATTGTTTCTTACCTTTGGTTTGAAAACCCATGAAACTCTCACATTGCAGTAAGGTGTAGTGGTCATACCAAAGCCTGCAGCAAATATTTTGACGTATTCATTAACTGCACCTGGTACATAGTTATCGGAATCAATAAAACCGACATAGTCCTTATGATACATCTTTGCAGCCAAGAGACCTATTATCATGCCTTCAGCTTTGCCGCTTCTTATTCCACCTTGGGAATCAAGGATCGAATCGTAACCTACTTTCCTGAAGACCTCTGCAAGGGATGAATCCTGCTGGTGCACCATTATGATGCGCTTGTCCATGAACCTCGCAAGCTGCCTTACTGCCTCTGCTTCCATTGCAAACCTGTCCACCGGCGCTCTAGAGCTGTTCGAGACAATGATGACTAGACATTCGTTTGGTATCCCGCTGAGTACGCCTTCCAGCAACTTTAACTTCTCATTCTTGATAGGGATGACAATTGCAAGGTCATGCATTATGTTTGAAATTTCGTCATAATCGAACTTTCTAACGGTCTGGTGCGAAGACTGGAACCCTTTTGATTTTCCAGAATCAAGCTCGTAAATACGCTGTACAGCATGGATGCTGACCGCACCAAGCCTCTCCGTGTATCTCGGAAAGTCGAGTTTCATCGCATATGGTAATGGATGATTGTATAAATCGTTTTGCAGGCCCGAGAATTGATACCGCAAAAATCTTTAAGAGAGTCATCTTAATCTGTTAAATTTAAAAGGTGCACTCGAAATAGCCCGTACCCTTGACAGCATTCACACGGCTCTCTCGTATGTCAAGCAGAGCTTGCAAAATGTCATAATTGTAATGCGTGGAGAAAAGCATCAGGGATTCATGTTTTCGCTGCTAAACCCTCCAGTACCGTTAGGAGGAAACATTATCTCGCTTGACATTTATGTTGACGATATTCCTATTCCTAAAAAGTCGATCTTTATTGCAACTGATGATGATGTTGTAAACGCATCGGCACTCTCAGAAAGCTGCCCCATTCCCTTCAAGCCTTTCGAAAGTGCTAGATTCCTTGTTATCAAGGAAGGCGGTCTGGACGATAAAAGGAAGCACAAAATTGTAATTGTGAGCAAGATGGAAGGCTTCGAGCAGATAATGATTCCGTTCACATTCAGCGACTATCCTGGTTACAGGAGTGGAAGAATATTCATTCCAGAAACAGCCCAGAGCTCCGACTCCCTTGCGGTTGACCAGGATGGCGGAATGATATTCAAGAACTTTACTACTCCTTTGACCCTTTCCGGAAAGAAAGCCTACGTCGTGTGTTCTTCAAATGGGTCGCTTTCGGCCAACTGGACGTGGATGGGTGTGAGGTACGACAACGGCGGGTTGTATGTCCCGCCCGTTAGAGCATTTGGCAGAATAG
>DATLXY010000170.1:0-4767 GCA_035575335.1 Nitrososphaera sp.
CGCTCATTCGCTCATTCGCTCATTCACTCATTCACTCATTCACTCATTCGCTCATTCGCTCATTCGCTCATTCACTCATTCACTCATTCACTCATTCACTCATTCACTCTCCCCCCTCCCTCCCTCCCTCATTCTTCATTCTGGCTGCCCAGCTACCAGAAACCTGGAATGGGTTTTCGGAGGGGAACAGTCATTTGTACATTTGGGAGAAATACTATGCTACCTCCGGGACCTATCTCGATCCTACAGGTATCCTTGGACGAGAATGCAGGCAAGAGAACCCTCCCATTCAGGGTCGACGAAATAGGAAAACAAGGACCTCATTGTGGGGCTGGAGCGTTCCCACACACCCTCAACTCTCCTCTCCTCCACTCCCCCCGTCTCGCCTCCTAACAACAACAACCACCACCACCCCACCACCACAGCAGACCAGAGAAAAAACTCAGATGTCCTATAACACTCATCGAAGAATTAAGAAGTCTTGGCTGTTGATGTTGCTTCCTTAATCAGGACGGCGTTTACGACTCCATCCTGACCGGGGCGAGACGTGATCAAGGCAGGACCGTTTTCTGTTTCGATGATTGCGCCCTTGCTGATCACGCCTCTTCTTTCATAGTCCCTGTTTGCAGGGTTCTTGTTAACCTTCAATATCTTGACCTTACTCACTTTCCTGGATTCCTTATCGACGACGTTTGCAAACTCGGCTGTCTTGAATGCCGCCTTGATATTTCCCCCACGTGTCCTTCTGACAGTGACTTGGGTGGTACCCACAACGGCCTCATTTGGATACCTGTCAATCTCAAACTTGCGCCTTCCCCTCATCGGGATCTTCCGTCCGCCGGTTGGTTTACGGGCCGCAAGATTCTCTATCGATTTTCGCATATCAGTGCACTAGTTTTCTTCACTCTAATTAAGACTTTTCTGGGTTTGGACCGGGGCTGGCAGCAGAGGAGGAGGAGGTAGATAGATTAGGAGCGGTTCGTGAAGGTAGTGACGGCTGATTGTTGCTAGTCGCCACTAGCTTGCTTTTCATCGCGTTAAGGTCCGTTATTCCAAAGTAGCTTTGAAACTTGGGCGTCGTGCGATATACCTTGAGCCTGCCCAGGTTCTCGTGCTCTACGAACTGTAGCTGCTCTAACAGCTTGATATGGGAATAGACCTGACTTCCCCTGATCTGGACCAGCCTTTTTGAAGTGACCGGCTGCTCGTACGCTATGTAGGATAAGGTCTTGAGAGCTGCCGACGGTACCAGTGGATGCTGGGCAAACTTCCTTACAAGCGGCGTATATTCTGGACGGAGTTGTAATACGTAAGTACCATCATCCAGCTGAGCTATCTCGATCGCCTTGAACGTGGCCTTGACCTTCTTGATTAGATCGTTGACAACGCGCAGAGTCTTTTCTTTTGAATTTGTTCCCGATGCCCGGATTAGCTCTTCAACTGTAAGCGGTCTGCCAGCTGAATATAGAGCCGCCTCGATCCGTGCTGACACTTCTTGTTCGGGAAGGGATTCGCGCAAGCCGGCCCTATTTTGATAATCGTATTATTTATTGCTGCTGCAGTTATTGCTGCCCCTCCTCTTCCTGTGGCTGCCTGATATACGTCATCTTGACGTCGTCGGAATCCTCCGTCTGTTCCAACGAAATTTTCCCCTTCATTGCAAGATACAGCATAGCGATAAAATACCTTGCAACCTCGACCGGGTCAGCCTTGGCAACAAGCTCCTTGAACATAAGGACCCCGTCAGCACTCAAGATGTCCATTATCATATCCTCGTATTGCTGAATTATCTGCTCAAACTTTACAAGGTACTGGTCAAAATCAAAGCTCTGAACTGGCTGGAGCTCCACTTGCTTCTTCCTGGGCCGGGGGTTTGCAAGCTCCATTATCATGTTTTCAAGCATGCGTAGCAAGTCTTCGACTGAGACAGGGTATGTAGACTCGATCCTAAATGGAAGGTCTATAGGGTTGAGCTGAGGTACCGGCTGCTGATCTGCAGGATCGTTAATTCCCTTCTTTTGCATAGCGATTTTTTCGAGTGCAAAGATGCTCTCGACTTTGAGCCTATATATCATCGAAGATGAGACCGCGGCGATGCCACAGATTCGGAGGTCCTTGTTGCCTGTGGCATTTATCAACCGGAGGAACATTTCAAGGAGGAACGCGACGTCTATCTTCCAAACGTCCTTTCGGACTAGCAATGAGGGATTGAAAAGAAGGTTCAGAGGCGGCTGAGCAATCGACCTTTTTGTATCCGGTTCTCCGCTTTTTTCTCCGTGTTGTACCTCAGCCAAGTCCTCTCTTCTACCTCTTCTTTCCTCCGCACGTCATATAATAATAGTTGTTTGTAAAGTAAACTTACCACTTAGCTCGACTATTGAATTCCACTGCTAGCGCGCGCGAAAATCATCTGTTTGTAGGCCTAGCAGGTCTGCCTATATGTTCCCGGAGCGCTTCTTTTTGCCTTTCGTTACACTTCTTGCCAGCATGACAGTGCTTTTTTCCATTTCTATGGCTGGCGGCACCCCGGCAGTACTCACCATAGGTGCAAAATATTCCCTAGAAGATGTTTTTGCAACCATTAAATCGCATAGGAGTCAAACAAGACAAGTGGTGTCTAGAAATCTTCCGTGCGGATGCGTCATGCAGTGGGATGACGAAGAGACTACGGTAGCATTTTGCAGCCGCCATACTGTCGACTATATCCACTGGGAGGGAAGTGACAGAGAGTTTATCAAGATAATAGCCACTCCCGGCGAACCAGAGAGAAAGGCCCTTGAGTTCCACTGAAGAAAGCATTTATTTGTTCTTTTGCCTCAGTCACGTAAGGCATAGATCTACGAATGCGCAAGAGTAAGCGTCTCAGCCAAATAGTGACGGTTGGCGGCATCGCCTTAATTACCGCGCTCGTAGGATTAATGATAGCCCTACAAGTAGAAGCATCTAGGAACAATGACTACAAACGCGCCTTTGAGCAGGTAGTCATTGAGGCCAACGCCCTCACCCGTGAATACCAGAATGAGGAAGGGAAATGGCGTGCGAAAGAGTACGACAACGCCACGATGATCTCGATTATAGACCAGTACATGCCCAGGTACCAGGCTCTGATAGACAGAGCCAATAACCTCGATGCGCCGGAGCGCTACAAGACGGCTCATACTTATCTTGTTAGCGCAATCGAATCGGAAATGCAGAGCAACGAACACTTCCGCAATTATCTTGCCACCGGCGATCAGAGTGAATATGAAAAATCATCGGCGATGCTGAGCAAGTCCCTTGCAGATAGCGCAAGAGCCGATGCAGCTATAAAAGAGGCCGGCTAGTAGCAGCTACTAGGTTTTAATTAAGGTCTGCAAATTGTCGTTATGCTGGGCCCATAGTTCAGCTTGGATAGAATGGCTGCCTGCGGAGCAGTTGGTCGAGGGTTCGAGTCCCTCTGGGCCCGCTAAAAATAGGGTTCTAATACATGGGATGCACATCCTTTGTATAGATGCCCGTCACCCTGGCTACCGTGTTGAGGGGCTTGGAGACCCCCGCAAATGAAAAAGACAGAAGGATAAGCGCCTCCAACGCCTCTCTGATTAGAGACTTCTACCTCTGGATGAAAGAGAACGACAAGTCAGAAGCGTATATGAAAAACCAGCTAAAGGCCATGATCAATTTTGCGCAATGGCTCTACAAGAGCGACGCATCACAAAGTCTTCTCGACGTGGACAGGCGGGAAATCGTATTGCAATACCTCGATACTAAGGTCAGGAGCGAGGATGACGACCCTGACGGGAAGTGGATAACGACCTGGAACGACTACCTGGGAAGGATCAAGGTGTTTTATCGCTGGCTGTACAACTATCGAAACGTGGATGATGGAATGAAGCGCGTGCCTCATTCTGAATGGAAGACACCCGACTTTTTGAAAATCAGGTACAAGAAAGCAAAGAGGCCCAGCCCCTACTCCGCCACAGAAGTCTGGGAGCTTGAAGAGCTGCTGACCGTAGTCAAGTACGAGCCGCAGCAGCGCAACAAGGCGGCGATCATGCTCATGTGGGACCTCAACGCGCGCAACCACGAGGTGACAAACCTGCGCATCAAGAACATACGCCTGAAGGAGAACTACGGCGAGGGCGAGATTCCATACGGCAAGACAGGGAGCGGCCCCATCCTGCTTACCGCCTCGTTTCCCTACGTGCGGGACTGGCTCAACCTGCACCCGCTCAAAGACGTTCCTGATGCCCGGCTCATCTGCGACCTGAACACCGGCAAGCCTCTAACTCCAGATCGCATCTGGTTCATGATGATGCAGCTGCGGGAAAGGATCAAGGCGGTGCTCAAGGGCGGGCTTGTCAAGGACGAAAGCGAGCGGCAAAAGCTGGAATACCTTCTGAAAACAAAAAAGTGGAACCCCTACTGCCTGAGGCACTCCAGCATCGAGCACGACTCGGGGTATCTGCCGGAATTTGCGCTGCGGAAAAAGGTCCGCTGGACCTTGAATTCAAAGCAGCCAGCGAGGTACATCAAGAACAAGTGGACCATAGAGATAAAGCGGCAGATCCTCGGCAACAGCGGCATTGAGATGACGGGCGCCGAAAGCAAACAGGTGTCTGTGCAGCGCCCCTGTCCCCGCTGCAGCCTGGCCAACGCGCTGGAGAACAAGATCTGCTCAAGGTGCGGCTACCCGCTGAGCCATGAGGCCCTGGAGGAGATAAAGGCGCGGGAGAAAGAGGAGATGAAAAAGGTACTGGTCGAATTGCTTGAAGAGCACCCGGAGCT
>DATLXY010000171.1:0-3476 GCA_035575335.1 Nitrososphaera sp.
CTATTCTGAAGTAGGATTGATCGGGATGGTGAACTACTTGCCATACATGTTCGCGCCGTTCTTTGTAGGTATACTTCTTGACAGGGTCAACAAGTCGTCCATGCTGGTGTCCGGTATTCTTCTCAACATCTTTTCAATATCCATGCTCGCTACAGTCCATACAGTGCCAGATCTCATGCTCTACAGGAGTCTGGCAGGCGTGGCCCATGCACTCTTTTGGCCGTCAGCTGAGGTGTTGGTCTCTATTAATTCTCCACCTAACATGAGGGTCAATAACATATCGACATTCATTGCGTCATGGATTCTTGGCTTTATGGTAGGGCCACTCGTCGGCAAGATGGTGCTGGACGTGTCCGATTTTGCTACTCTGTTTCAAGGTGCAGCAGTGGTGATGGCTGCAGGGATTGCCCCATCTGTCATCTTGCGCAAGTACGGCTGGCCTGCGGTGCAGAAGGATCTCGAGGTCAGGACCGGCATGGCGCAAATAGTCAGAGAGGTAACTACCCATCCTACGCTCAGTTCTGTCATATTATACTATGCGATTACTTTCGGAGTAGTACTGGCCGTCTTTCCGGCGTATATGAGCGAAGCATCGCTGACAGGCCAAGAGATAGAGATCCTGTTCTTCGTTTTTGGAATTACACGCTTTGCCACTCTTGTGATCGTGCCCAAGATCGCAGGTCATGGAGTATTTGCCCTAGCGCTTGCCGTTGCGGCCACCGCAATAGCAATGTTTCTCTCGTTTGCATTTACATCCATCGTGTCGTTTGCAGCCGCGATCGCATTGGTCGGCCTTGCCACTAGCATCTTTTACCCCGTGACATTTAGCCTGGTGACGCGAGACACGCCGTCAGGGGAGATAGGCGCCAAGCTCGGGGTATATAATGCTCTTTTTGGAGTAGGATGGACTGCCGGACCAGTGGTGGCAGGAACCGCCTCGGATGTATTTGGCTCTAGTAGCCCCTACTTGGCGTTTGCCATTGCAGGCAGTATCCTTGCAGGATCTATTGCAGTGATAAAAAAGAGGTAATCTCTTTTGAGCATAAGGTGCTAGGTTGCGTGTGGAGAGTCGAAAGAACGTGCTTGAAGATCAGGTGCCCGAATACGGTTTTGAAGCGCTGATGAGTACCATTGAAAACAAAGAAGAGCTGTTGAGAGCAATAAGAGAAATCAGCAAGCGATATTCGACGTTTAACCGTAATACCAATGTTACTTGAAAATTGTAGGAAAACGCTGGCAGCTACAATTGCTGCCTATTTGTTCTGAGTTTTTGTTAGACCAGCATCGAGGATTGCTAGACCTGCGATGTCTGCAATCATCAGACTCTATCTTACAAGTCTCATGTTTGCAAGAGTCAGGAAAAAGTATTATGCCACTCCTCTCAAGTAGATCGTTTGTAGCAGCGACCACGGCCGGCCCGTCTAACACCTAATTTCTTGTCATGCCTCAATTCAATCACTGCGACTACTCTATCGAGCGGGTCGCCACATCTCGCCGGCAGCAATTCATGCCCGCGATCATCACTTTAACCAACAGTGTGTATGTTCACATCGAGAGTAGCTAGTTCCCAAATCTACACGAGACGAATGCAGTATGCCCTAGGAAGGAAAGTCTCGACTGTGTCTTGTCAGAGCTCCGTTGCACGGAATCCCATATTTATCATAGCGCGGCAAAGCCTCATTTGACAAAACCGATGACCTCCACGTTGACCTAGTGACACTCTGAACGCTTTGAAAATTTCACGAATTCTTTTTTCTAGTACAAGCGCGTTGCTTAGATCACTCGCGCCAAGAACGAAATTGCAATAAGCGTGATGCTCCCCTCATAACACATGAGGTACTGTGGTAAAGGACAATACTACACTATCAAGACCTTGCGACCTTGCACTTTAAGTCTTCCTTCGCAAAACAGCCGAACAGCCTCTGGATATAGTTGGTGTTCCTGTTCCAGTATTCTGGCAGATAATGTGTCTTCGGTGTCGTTGTCCATAACGGGCACTGCTCTTTGCAATATTATTGGCCCCGAGTCGACTCCCTCATCCACAAAATGGACGGTGCAGCCGGTGATCTTGACCCCGGCGTCAAGTGCTTGCTTTTGAGCGTGAAGTCCTGGGAACGAGGGGAGCAGAGCTGGATGAATGTTCATTATCCGCATTCTGTAATGGCTGACGAACTCGGGGCTGATTATCCTCATAAAACCAGCGAGGCACACGAGCCCCGACTCGGGCGTGACTCCGTGCTCCTTTAGAGCAGCTACCACTTTACGGTCATAATCCCAACCCTTCAGGCCTTCTGGGGGTATTACCTTTGTATGCACATGGTATTTTTCAGAAGCGATCTTCAATCCAGGGGCATCTGGCTTGTTTGAAATCACTACCGACGGCCGAACGTTCTTTATTCTCCCCGACTTGACTGCGGCAAGTATTGCGTCCATGTTACTACCCCTGCCAGAGATGAGAATACCGAGATTGTTGACCAAATATACTCCGGGTAGGTTTCTCGCGTCCCATTCTTAAACGTCGCTAGCTGCAACCTTTGCAGGCTCTTTAATCCTTGCAAAGTAGATCATAAAGCCAAGCCACGAGGCAACTTGAAGGGCTGTAATATATCCATCGATCGCGCCTGAAGCATATATTGGAGTAAATATGCCTTCAAGGATTACCTTGGCAGACTGATCTACAAAATATGCCAAGCCGACTGAAAGTATAGCATAATGTCTTCTCCCTAAAACCCAAGCTGACATTATTCCGATGCTGCCTACTACGCCCAAGACCCCGCCCATGGCATTATAGGCAAAACCGTCTGACGGCCTACCAGAACACACCATGTGGCCGCCAGTTACGTCAATCCATATCGCATAGTCAAACCCACTTGAGGTACAGACAACAACATGACCCAGCTCGTGGACGAGGCTTATTGGAGTGTTTAGCGCAAAGTACAGTAGGACAGACCACAGTATCACCTGCCGGCTAAGCCTCACTGTTGCTATTCAAGCTCATAATGGTGCTTTTAGCTTTCCTTTGGTAAAGGACCGTGTAGCTATTTTCCCCTAATTGTCGGGAAAACCAGAAGCTGCAGAAGCGTGAGATAGGCTACTGACTGATCCCCTAGACGATATGAAGAAAGGCGTTACGATGTCACGAGGAGCTGGGGTTATAACAATGTACCGACAGATTCGGATTATCCGCCGGGCAAGGCTTATAATAACTTGTAATGACAATTCTCAGATATTGGTGGAGCTTGTTACACGTAGCGGTAATCACAAAGTTAGAAAGGTAAGCGACCTAGAGTACAAGATAGACGCAGATCCTGCAAACGGTATGAAGGTGCCAGTCACAATCTATGCAAACGATTCCTTGATCTCGAAAATGGTAACCGACAGGACCATTAATCAGGCCGCAAACGTCGCTACCCTCCCGGGTGTCAAGAAGCACGTTGTCGTCCTGCCCGACGGCCATGAAGGATATGGCTTTCCTG
>DATLXY010000172.1:0-5818 GCA_035575335.1 Nitrososphaera sp.
GTGGGCTAGAACATGGGAGACTCGGGGGCAGTTCTTGTCAGCGTAGAATTCATAACGTTTGGTCTCAGACGAGACATCATCCGGCCTCTGCCACCATACTACTCCGACATTCTCCGCGGAATATCCTTCGGTGTTACAGTCTGTCCAGAAAGGCTTAAAGTACGCAAGGTAAAAGTGGTAGGTAGAAGTACCCCGTTCCGAGTGATCTCTCATCAGGTATCCCAGAGACATCCTGTCGAAAACTTTGCCAGGTATTACAGGAAGTATGTCAACTTCTACCTGTAGCCTGATGTCAAAATAACGTTGTGCCCACCATTTGAAAAAGCGGGTCATTGGTGAAACATAGTCCCAATCCTCCTGCTGTCTCTGCTGCCATTCTCCGGCCTTGGCGATGTAAATGAAAAAGATCTTATCAGGTTTCACGTAGGCTCGCCCTGTTCGAGCACATTGTGGTGGTTTTGCTGTTGATAATGGTGGTAGTGACCGCCGCAACCACATGAATCCTCGCTGCTCCCGACCCAGCCCGTCCTTTCTGGTCGTGGGTGAGCCTTGCTCATATGTTTCATTAGTTTGTAATCCGACTCAAATGCCTCGCCGCAAATGGAGCAGCTCTGAAGAACCCGGAATTCCTTCACGTTCTCCGATTGGATTAAAAAGCATTAAAACTTTATGACCGGCATGACGCCTGACTACGACCCAATCGAGTACAAAATTAGCTCGATCCAGAACTGGAACACGATTGCCAGAGTCTACCATGAAGACTGGGCTTCCAAGGGTAGAGGACCCTTCGGGTCTATCGCAAAACTAGTTGAAGCAGCAGACATCCAACCATCAGATGCAGTACTTGATGTTGCCTGTGGAACCGGGGCAGTGTCTATGGAGGCTTCGCTTCATCTTGGGTCATCAGGCTTGCTTGTTGCGATTGACTTTTCAAGGGGAGCACTGGAGATCGCCCGGTCGTATGTTCCCTCCGGTCATTTCTTCGAAATGGACGCCGAACATATCGGGCTTGCCACAAGATTTGACAAGATACTGTGTCATTACGCCTTGATGTTCTTCCCTGATCCTGCCAGCGTACTCCGCCAGCTATACGAGTTGTTAAGAAAGGGAGGCAGATTAGCGGTAGCAGTCCATGGGACTCCGGCAGGTGTCCCATATTTCAGCACAATTATGGAACCGGTTCTCCGTTACATCCCCGATATCCGACCCAAGGGAGCGCCTACTGTCCATCGCTTCGGAAACCAGGTCGATCTGAGAGAAATAGTGGCGGATGTGGGATTCTCTGATATTTCCATAAGGGAATTCACGTTCAACTATGAAGCCGGTAGCTTTGAGACATACTGGTCAGATTACATGTCGACCACTGCAAGCTCCATACGTGACGCGATCGAAAGAAAAGGGCCTTCCGTCGTCGCACAGATAAAGGCAGAAGCAGAACGAAGAGCCTCGTTTTTTATCAGGAACCATGATAACAAAATAATATGCTTTCCCTGGCAGGTGCTTATCGCAACTGCAATACGTGCGTAAGACTGATGTAGCCCCTTACCTGCACTGGACGCGTATATACGTATGGAACGCAGACAGAAAAAACAAGCTTTTCTTTACGCAGGAATCGGATTTGTAGGGGTCGGAATTATTTCGATAGTTGCGATATACATGTTTGTATATCGGCCGGTTGCTACAAATGAGAGAGCGGAAGCGAATCAAGAATTTGGCCTCGAAGAGATCCACAGCGTTCCGCTCGCAAGACACGACCATGTCATGATGTCAATACTCCTGAACGGCCAACCTATACAGATTCCCGAAGGAGTTGGAATGCTCCCGAATCTGTGGCACGATCATTCGCTTGACAGGTACGGGCCATCGGGCATATCTCCTATACATAGTCACGATACGTCGGGTACAATTCACATCGAGTCAACAATCCCAAGAGAATATACCGTAGGAGAGTTTTTGAGCGTGATGGGACTCGATCCCGCAACAGTGAGGAGGATGACTGTTAACGGTGCCGAGGTAGACGACTTTCTTCATCATGCAATGCAGAACGGCGAAAGAATCCAGTTAGAGTTGACTATTGTTCGACAATAGTGTGCTTCCTGCTTCTTTTCTTGTAAGATTCTCGGGACATCCACATCAGCGTGGCGATTGTATAGGTAGGTACAAAGTCTCCTATTACGGGCACAAACTCTATCATGCTAAGTAACGTTGAGCGTTTACTTCGAGTAATCGTAAACAAGATGCCTGTAATTATCGCATCAAAAATATCACCCAAGATGGGAACACCAAATAGCGGCACGCCTGCATAATCGATAACGTCTGCCACGACAGAAATTGCAAGTGCCGAGCCGGCACGAATCTTGAAACTAAAATCCAACGATAATAATATTGTGGACATCCGCCTTATAGAGGATTCAACCGTTTCCTTTATCCTGAAATTCGTAGGAGATGTAAGAATAACTGGTTATCTTCAAAAAGTCAGAGACATTTTTAGGGTAGATCACCCACTCGGAACAGGAAATAGGTACCTGTGCAACTCGATTGCAGAATCATCAGGGATGAAGATTGTGTATGATGAGCTAGTAGCACCAGATAACACAGGTGAAGCAGAAATAGGGTTTGTAGATTGGACTGGTGCGATCGATAGAGACTTGCCATCATCTTATTACCATCGAAGATCCGGTAACATATCAGTTTATTGCGGAGGAACATGTCTTGTGATCTGCGCGTCCATCACAGAACCAAACGTACCGTCACGGTCATGTGATAATCCAGGCACTATATCGAGTGAAGTCTTGAACCCCGCGCGGGTATAATGATCATATCCTGCCTTTACACTGTATTTTCCGTCTCTAATGTATGCATAATCCTTGCTTCCAACATTCCAATTCATGTGCACTGATGATTTAAACGATGGCGTATAAGCAACTTCTGGCATTTTTGGCGAGCCGCCATACGATATTGCAACGATTACACCTGATGTCATCGTGCGCTGGGCAGCACCTGAAGGTACCCACCATTGGGTGGCCAGCTGTGCACCGGATGAATATCCACCGAAGGCAATACGCCTCTTGTCAATCGGGTACTGCGACTGGATCTTTTTTACCAGATTCTCGAGCCATCTTGTATAGCCAGGTGGATCACCCATATACCAGCATGAACCTGACCCGTCGGCACAGCTCCTGTTTGGTGATAAAGGCGTTAACAATACCATATTGTGTTTCTTTGCTGCGCTGATCAGCCCATCATCACCGGCCAGCAAGTATGAGCTCCTAGGATGCCTCAGACCATACTCGCCTGAGCCGTCTAGATATATTAGAAGGCCAATTGTCTTTGTGCTATCAAGTCCGTCTGAATAGAGAAGATATGTTGAAGTATATCCGTTTGCCTTAAAAGGGAAGCTTCCGCTAGTTGCTTTTTCGTTATCTAGTATAGGTTTACTTTTATGAGATGCTCGAACACGTTGTGTCTTTACTCTTTCTGAAACGCTGCCGGATAGATTCGAAAGAAACCAACCCCCGCCAACAAATGATGCAAATGTCACGACTGTGCCGGCGCCTACCATCAATTTGAGAAAATCACGTCGCGATACTTTTCCTCCGGCTGAAGACGTCTGCGCCATATTGGGAGAAAGAATTCTTTGATAATATGGGTATCTGTTTGTTTCCACGATACGTCAAAAATCTGATTTAGAGGCTTGCTTTGTTGTATGTCAAGAGATGTTTTCATCAAGGTAATAGAAATGTAACATCTTCAGATCAGCCATGAGTTCAAGCAGCTATAGGCATATTATCCTATGAAAGGATTCCATTTGGAATATGATGTCCAATACATACAATAAGCCATCTCGATATGCTGTGAATATCGTTCTCTTTCCCTTCACTCCTGCTTGAATGAGATAAGATTTCTGATAGTGTAAAATAGTCAGGGATCAAACCAAAGCCAACTATAATATCTTCTGCTAGATCTAAACCAACATCTACGGCAGAAGTGAGTCCCTGAAACCGATAAAATAGCCTAATTGCCTAAGAATTAATGCATACATCGATATGTTAGAATGATTACTATGATCTGTAAAGCTTTAAAATTCTGACCAGTTTAACTGCAATGATGTCAGCGTAGCGGGATGATGTGAGAACACGTCACATAACTTTTAGATTTTATGGATTACGTCGTATCCTCCTGAATCCATAAAATTCCGTGCCACAAATCGGGAGTGTGGTCTAATTGACGGTCGTTGTACCCGAACAGTTGAGCGACGCAGTGCGTTGGGTCCCTGGTGAAAGGCTTAATCACCTTATCGAGGAAGCCTGCATTCGTTTTGCAAAAAATGATGCGGTGATTGGCAGCAGCACCGTTTTAAGCTACAGTGATCTCGATCGCAGTGCAAATCAGCTCGCGCGTTATTTACTCGCACGCGGAGTCAAGTCCGGCGGCCGCGTTGCGCTGCTGCTCAATAGATCACCAGAAACATACGTCGCGATGCTTGCGGTGATGAAAGTTAATGCGGCTTATGTGCCGCTTGACGCAGGCTTTCCCGATGAACGCATCAGTTTCATCTTAAGAGATGCGAACGTTTCTGCCATCATATCAATGTCGAATTTCGCCGAACGACTCTCCAGCCTCCAGCAGGAGGTCGACAAAATATTTCTGGATGCCGAGCGGGCGGCAATCGATCCACTGGCAGCAGATCCAGTGACTGACATTGTACCGCCAACAGAGCCACTATGCTACATAATCTATACGTCAGGCACCACAGGTAATCCCAAAGGGGTCGCCATCGGACACGCAAGCATTTGCAACTTTGTTCGTGTAGCCAGCGAGCTTTATGGCTATGTACCAGGCGATCGCGTCTACCAGGGAATGACGATCGCGTTTGATTTCTCTGTCGAGGAGATCTGGGTGCCACTGATGGCTGGTGCAACACTCGTTCCGGGCCCGGCAGACACGACCTTGATGGGTGACGAGCTTGCAGACTTTCTGCGGGAACGCCGGGTGACCGCCATTGCTTGTAGCCCGACGCTACTCACCACCATTGAGCAGGATGTGCCCGACCTGCGTATCATCCTGGTCGGCGGAGAGGCTTGCCCTCAAAATCTCGTGGCCCGGTGGTATCGGCCGGGTCGCCGAATTCTCAACACTTATGGTCCCACCGAGACAACTGTCACCGCAACAATGACCGAGCTGAGGCCAGACAACCCTGTCACTATAGGAATACCACTACCGACCTACACAGTTGTCATCCTAGATCCTCAAGAAGAAAGGGTTGTTCCGACTGGCGAGCTCGGCGAAATCGGTATCGCGGGTATTGGACTAGCACTTGGTTATATCAATCGCGATGACTTGACGAGGCAGAAGTTCATTCGTGATTTCTTACATATCAAGAACAACCCTTCAGGTCGAATCTATCGCACTGGAGATTTTGGTCGTATACTAGAGAACGGCGAGATCGAGTACTGCGGCAGGATCGACACTCAGGTGAAGATCCGCGGCTATCGTATCGAGCTCAAAGAAATCGAGGCGTTGCTACTCAGCCTACCTCAGATCGCGCAGGCCGCCGTAACAACATTTGAGGTTCAGGAAGGCGTCGTCGAACTCGTCGCCTATTATGTGCTCAAGAAGGGAATTAGCGAGCTCCTTCCCAGTGAGATTTCGCAGGCGTTGCGCAGAAAACTCCCCCCTTACATGGTGCCTGCTTTCCTCGAACGGGTCGACGCCATACCCATGACACTGAGCAACAAAACAGACTACAAGAGGCTGCCAAGGCCTGAGCAATTGCGGCGTGTTTCGGTCAATACGCAAAGATATGTTCCACCGAAAA
>DATLXY010000173.1:0-8929 GCA_035575335.1 Nitrososphaera sp.
CGCACCTTGAGCATTTCTGCGATGAACCACGTGGGTTGACGACAATTACTCGTCCACCACGTCCTTATACCTTGTAGGCAGCGTATTGGCGCAGCTTTGCGCAGGTGGCATCCATTATTGCTTGTGCCTGACAGACGGTGGGGGGGTTCTTACCATGTTTTTGATATTCAATTTCTCAAATACCACAAAAGTATAGCCTTGGTCTGCAACCGTCCTTGATGTCTTGTGTACAAAATCATCACGACATCTTCTCACTTGTCTCCATGCTTTGGCCAGAGCAACCCTTGCTTTTTCCCTGTTCTTTGAGCCTTTTTGCTTTCTTGCATGGTTCTTCTGTAGTTGCTCGATCTTCTTTGCTTGTGCGTCAGAGTCTAGTGGATTTTCTATTATTCTGCCATCACTCAATGTGAGCCAGTTCAGTAGACCACAACATCTATTCCGACGGGTTTTGTAGTATCATATTCTGAAGTACTGATGATGGGGGTGGTGGTGGTAGTAGTAGTAGTACTGTCATCCGCAGTTATGCAAGCATACCACTGATCAACATCGCCAACGATTGTACATGTTTTCAATGTACCAACAGGAGTCCTATGCATCTTGATTTTAATGGCTCCAATACATGATAATAATACAAGCTGCTTGTTGTCCCTGATTTTCCAGCCATTGTTTGTTGTGGGTACGTAAATGAATTGTGCTTGCTTTTCCTCTTGAAGTTTGGATATCTAGCAAGTTTCTTGAAGAATGCTTGATATGCCTTGTCGAGTCTTAGAATAATGTCTTGCAGCACCTGGCTGTGTACCTGTTTTTAGATATTTGCTGTCTTGCTTTCTCAGTGTTAGCAATTGCTTCTGTTCATAGAACAACCCTGCATCTCAGTCTACACGCCTTTCGCCAAGTGAATCATTGTAGAGATGCCTGCGTGTTTCGATAGTATCTTACAATTTTTTCATCTGTTCTTCCGTTGGATAAAGACGAAACTTGTATGTTCTTATCATGTTCCCTTCTGTTCCTCGATATATTTTTTTGATTACATCAGCTGTAACATGCCAATGCATATAAGATTTTCATGATGTGAAACAAATTCACCCCCCATCTCTAAAGAGCGTGGGGTTTCTTTGTTTTCCATACCATTCATTAGGCTAAGAGATTTTGAAGCCAACAGTATTGTAAAAGTAAGAAGCACTCTCTTCAATCTTTGACTTTGAAGGAATCTTGGAAAGACCAACTTGTTTTGTCTCAAGGGCCGCCCTGACAGCCCCGGCTCCGAAGCAGATAGCCCACAGAGGATCTTTTTCCTTCAGATATGCGCAGCAAAAGGCTGCGCTCAAGATATCACCTGCGCCTGTAGAATCGGGCGTATCTACGTCACGCAGCTTGATCCAATAATGCATCTTCTCGTAAAACAGATGGATAATCCTATACTCGGTCAGCACTACAAACTTGACTCCTCTTGACAGCAGCGCCCTCATTCCTTCGACCCCCTGAAGGCCAGAAGTTAGTGCGGACATTTCCCACGGATCGACCTTGATCGCAGTAATACCTGTGAGGTCGAGGTCAATCCTTTCCAAAAGTGTTACCGGCCCGTTGTTTCCTCCCACAGTCTGTCGGACGTAGCCTTGGGGGTCGAGCATCACAAAGTCTCTATTGCCTCTGTTTTCCTTTATTGCATCGAGAACATCAAGCGGAACCTCATTGAACACAGGACTTGCAAGCCAGCAATCGACGTCCATTTCCCGGATGTCATCAGGAGTTAGGGGGTCGCATATCGCCTGCAACACCAATCTGCGTGAATCGCCTTCTGAGATCAGGCTAAACCGTGTGGTGGAAGCGTCGACCACCTGCTTCTTCTCATTTAGGAGAAGATCATTATCCCGAAGCATCTTGCGCCCCACTGGTAAAAAGTCCCTTCCGACCCTGGTGGCCAAGCTAACTTGAAAGCCAAATCGTCTTGCAGTCAGACCGCAGTAACAAGCTGGGCCCCCGATGCTTTCCGAGGTCGTCCCATCTGATCCTTGAATTGTGTCAAGTACGATATGCGACGCAATCCCGATCCTCAAATGTGAGTAGATTTATTTGCACGAATAATAAAAGGGCTTGTATGCGCAGCCCATGGAAAAACTGTCTGTGGGATGGCGACTTTTTTTGAGCTAGCGCTTCTGCCCTTTTGTTGAGAATGGCTCGATAAAGCTATAAGCTTTGTGGACAATTTTTCCTGACAAGCTGCCCTCATTTTAGACACGAATCAATCACAAGATTTAAAGGATGGCTGACAATCTTATCGAAGTATGCCGAAGAAAAGGGCGAGCAGAGGCCGTTCAAAGGGCGGCAAGGGCAGCTCCGGCGTGGTACATTGCAGCTCATGCGGCGCTCTGGTGCCACGGGATAAGGCCAAGAAGGTTACCGGAAGAATAACGCTCGTAGAACCAACACTTGCCAAGGAATTACGGGCTGTTGGCGCATACATTCCAATGTCGACAGACGTCAAGTTTTACTGCGTCTCATGTGCAGTCCACAGGGGAGTCGTAAAAGTAAGGTCAGAGGCGGAAAGACGGACGGCAGGAAGGCTCAGGTAGAAGATAGTCTTTTTGCAGTCGCGGCTATACGCTGGATTAGCGTAATGCCTGCAACGATCGACACTAATATTACTGCCCAATATATGCCCCTATTGAACAGTTCTGACTCGGAGTGCACTATAAGATGCAGAGGAATCATACCAATTATGGCAAGTATAAGCATTCGTTCGGCACGCTCTCCGATTCCGACCCCTTTTAATTCAACGCCGAGTGATTCGGCACGAGCCCTTGTATAGCTCACAAGGATCGATATCCCGAGAGCAACAAGGCACCAGAAAGGGTCAACAAGACCACCAAACGCGATACCGGCGAAGATCACCACTTCAGATATCTTGTCAAATGACGAATCCAAGAAAGCTCCTCTCTTAGATGCTTGTTTGGTAACTCGAGCCACGCTTCCATCAACGATATCGAAAAAACCTGAGATTAGCAAGAGTACGCTTGCGACAATCACTGAAGAGTACCAGTCTATATTGAGAAAGCTGGGCGTAGCATATGCTATTCCCGCTGCTACAGATATCGACAGCCCAACGCCAGTCCAAAAGTTTGCAGACAAGCCAGTTGAAGCAAAGCTCGTGCCTAGTTTCGTCATTGTGGGCTGCAGCGAATCCCTCAGCTTGTTAAGCAACAATTTTCCAACTTGAATCTTACATAATAATTTATATGCAGCAAAACGAGAAACAGATCGGTGGCTCTTTTGTTATCTTTTCTCTAACGCAGAGTGTCTGTGTTGGGGTTTTTTGGGAGACGTATGTGTGTTGTTGTTGTTGCCATGTCCTTTTCACTACCTATACCCTGTTCCGTTGTTGTATCAATGTCTTGATACGTTTCATTCTGTCAGTCTACCTCGGATTTTAGATTACCATGTCGGACATCTTACGAGTCAATGTCATTACGACTTTCATGATTAACGCATTTGAAGATATTTTGCAATAAGATTCTTACAAACGCTACTCACCCGAGCCATCCAACCAAATTCATTAATATCAAATTTTCAACCATATATCGAAACAGCGTGTCAGAATGGAACATACGGGCAGTACTAGAGAAACTGGGAGTTGAATTCCAGGCTGAAGGCGGCAATGGCAGAGTCCAGAGTGTGGCTCCGATAAGTGAAGCTACGGAGAAAGACCTTGCATTCTGTTGGTACGTTGGTGAAAAAGGCGCATCATATATCCAGGAATCAAGAGCGGGAGTAATATTATGCAAAAGTGAGATGCTGGGTAAAGTGCATCCCAAAGGTAATAATCAGCTTCTAATATTTACCGAAAATCCCCGGCTTGCGTTCGTACGTGTCATGAACGAAATGCTCGGTAAGAGAAGGTTAGAAGGTGTTTCGCCAAGGGCGGCAATATCAGATAATGTAAAGATAGGGTCCGGATGCTACATCGGCGATTACACAGTAATTGGAGACAACTGTGTAATTGGGGACAACACAGTTATCTACGACAGGGTGTCGCTCGTTCAAAACTGCATCATTGGCAAGAACTGTGTCGTGCAGCCAGGTGCCACTCTAGGTGCAGATGGATTTGCATTTGAACGTTACGATACAGGAGAGCTGGAAAAGTTTCCGCATAAAGGATACGTGAAGTTAGGCGACAACGTCGAGATTTACGCCAACTGTTCCGTTGCGCGAGGTTCTCTTTCTGATACCATAATCAGGGAAGGTACAAAGCTCGATGCACTGGTCCATATAGCACATAACGTAGTTGTAGGCAAGAATTGCGAGCTAACTGCAGGCACGGTCGTTGGTGGAAGCACCACAATTGGCGATATGACTTGGACAGGGCTCAATTCCACGTTAAAGAACAAGATTAAGGTGGGAAACAACGTCATAGTAGCTTCGGGAGCATCGGTGATACATGACGTGCCAGATTGTGATATTGTTGCCGGCGTCCCCGCAAGATCGATAAAACACAAGGTGAACACCGACGAGGTGTTCCTTATGGCTGGTCAGAAAAAGACTTCAGAAGTATCCTAGGCAGTTACAGATTCGATTACTTCTTCAGGCATGTTCTCTGAAGTCACCTTGGGAATGTTTTCCTGGGGAACCTTTAGCAGTGTGAACTCTTTGCCAAAGCAAAGCTTCGCAACTTCAAAGGCTTCGACCCCCGTAACAGACGTATTGAGCCGGCTCTGAAGAGCTCGGTATTCTGCAAGCCCCCTTATTGCGTTCGATTTCAGGAACATCTTACTTCTCTGTGACCAGAAGATTTTGATCAATTCTATTTTGTCGTCGATGACATCAGAGATGTCATAGTACACCTGAGGCTTAAAATCGCGTGTAACAGGAATTTCGTAGCAAAGGATGTTGGGGATAAACCTACCGGCTTCTATAGTTGCTGCGGCGATCGCCCGGTGATCGTGATGCGTATCGCCAAGCGAGTGTGTTAGTACTATGTCGGGATCGGCTTTGTTGATGAAAAACTCGATGTGGTTGATGAGCTCGTGGTTGAGAGAAACCTTTGTGTCCTCGAAATTGTCTATCCAAAGTCTTTTTGCACCAATGAACCTAGCCGACTGAGTCAGTTCTTTCGTCCTTTCCTCTGGATTACCTGACGCCGCCCCCCTTGTCAAGGTATACATAAAGACATTGTGGCCCTGTCTGGCCGCCTTTAGCAGCATGCCTCCGCATCCAAGTTCAACGTCGTCAGGATGAGCTCCAATCGCGAGTATGTTCATCACGAACCGTGAACAGCACATTTATTTATCGGGTTTTGAGTCTGCCTCTGTCATATAATAATAGATGATTTCTCGCAGGATTTTGCAGGATTTATGTCCGGAAGATTCCTTCATGGATGGGGCGGGATTACTCTTAAATCTATTGAAATCGCGTTCGTGTTGTTGAGGTTAGTTATAACAATATTTGTGTCCTTATTCTTGATGCTGATAGTATTCACATCAGTAACGGGTTATGCAGATGCCCAATCGATCCCGCTTCCGCCTCCATCACCTCAGAGTAGTGAAGAAGAGGTAAGAATAGCAGAAAACGACACGACACCACCAAAGATAGAAGTCCTAACGACAGAACTAATAGCTGGCAAGAACGTCTTTCGCGTAAGGATAACGGATGATTCGAGCTTGCAGGTAAGGGAAGTGAAATATGTCAGAGACGGCCAAATTAGGATCGACGGACTGTTCAGAGACCGAGACGACATATATAAGGCTCTGGTAGACATACAGCCCCCGTCAAGAGTCATAGTTGTCACCGCAAGTGACGCGAATGGTAACATTGCTACTACATTCAAAGAATACGACATCAAAGAATCAAACGACCTCATCTCTCAGATAACGAACATGCTGTCTCAGATACCGCGCTACTTACAGGAAGTATTTGGAAGCATCATTCCAACAAAGTATATAGCAGTTATCAAATGGCAGCCATTATACAAATTCGTGTAATTTTCTGTCCGAACTCATTAATACAAAAATCGCGCCATGGGATCTGGCAACATAGAAGATGTCAAAGCCTGTAATCCATATGGGAAGGTGTGAATAATAACAAATGTCCGACAAGATATGGATTTCGTTCTTTTTTATCATAATAGCGTTGTGGGCTCTCGTCCTTACCGCAACACTTTACCCGTACGTGTACGGTACCGAAATTCTCGTAAACACAGAAGTTGACCTCACATATTTCACCTTACCTATACTCGGGTTTAATTTGATCTACGTATTTATGCTCATCCTGATATTTGCTCTCTACATTGTTACATATGGTAGGGTAAGGAGATACCAGCTGCGGATGAAGGAGAATGCTTCACAAAAGTTCCGCACACAATCAGAGATCTGCAGCATAATAATTCCTGCGAGAAACGAGGAGAGCGTCATAAAGAGGACGGTCCTCAACTGCCTCCAACAGACATACCAGAACATCGAAGTAATAGTCGTAGCGCATAACTGCTCCGACAGGACCTTTGAAGAAGCAAAGGTCGAAGATCCGAGGGTAAAGGTTTTCCGACTTGATACAAAAGAGGCTGGAAAGGGGATTGCTCTGAACTATGCCGTTGCAAAATCATCCGGCAACTATATACTTGTGCTTGACAGCGATGGGCTCCTGACCCGCGATTTTATTGAGAACGCATTGCCACTCTTTGATGATAACTACGCAGCAGTGCAGGGCAGGTACATTGCAAGCAACAGGAACTATAACTTTGTGACCAGAATGCTCGCCCTCGAAGGTGATCTCTGGTCGACACCATTTATGACCATGAGAAGTCACTTTGGCCGGCGCACCCCGCTAGGTGGAACCGGATACATCGTGAGAAAAGATATCTTAACAAATGTGGGTATGTTTGCAAACCACTTGGTAGATGACTACGAGCTGACATTCAGACTCTTGAGGAAGGGGTACCGAATCGCGTTTGCACCGCTGTCGATCAACTATGATGAAAAGCCTCCGACGCTCTCCTTTATGTTCAGGCAGAGAGCGAGATGGGGCAAAGGGTTCATTGATCTCCTTGGCATGAGAGTTGCAGAAGGCCCAGACATCATCGGCCACATATACTGGCTTAACCCTCTCGCAGCGATCTGCGGTCTCGTGATGCTCATGGTTCCGGCTTTCGCGGCCATTCACTACTTGATATATGATTACTACCCCTACATCTACACATACATCCCCCTGAGCATCTGGTTCGTACTTACAGGAGTTCTCTTTGCCCTGCAGACTGTAGTCTTGCTAAGACAGTACGGTCGGCGTGGACTAGTGTACTCAGCTCAGATACCAGCGCTTACTCCGTTTTCGCACTACTGGTTCGTTAGCTTCTTGAAGGCGTTCACTATCAAGTCATGGGCAAATACAAAGACTATGCACGGGTTCATGAAGGAAGCGAAGGTTGTAGCAGATGCATCCTAACTGCGACTCCATACCTTAGAAATACAATGAGTACACTTAGGTGACCGGAATGCAGGTAGAAAAGAATGTAGAGATACTAACGATTGCGGGCACTAGGCCTGAAATAATAAAGTTGTCACACCTAGTGCAGCTGCTGAACAACAAGCTCGGCAGCGAACATGCATTGCTGTATACAGGCCAGCACTATTCGGACAACATGAAAGACATATTCTTTGACCAGCTGGGCATAAAACCAGATTATGATCTTGGTTGCGACACGTCGCAAGTAGATGTGTTAAAAGATAATATGATACGCTTCATGAAGGCCAGCAATCCCGAATACGTATTGGTATACGGTGACACTAGCTCGAGCATGGCGGCTGCACTGACCGCAAAGGAAATTGGAAGTAAGCTGGTACACATCGAGGCCGGCATAAGAGACTTTGACTTGAATGTCCCCGAAGAAGTTATCAGAATAAAAATAGACGAGATCTCTGATTATCTATTTGCACCATCGAAATTGTGTGCAACCCTCCTGGAATACGAAGGAGTCACGGGAGACATTCACGTGACAGGGAACCTAATTGTAGATGTGTGCAAAAAACTATCGAAAGAGGCCGAGGAGTACAGCAGAAACGACGATCTGCCAAGTGAATTTTTGCTGCTCACCATGCATAGGCAGGAGAATGTTGACGATCCGGAAAAACTGGAAATGCTGAGCAAGCACTTGAAAGAGATAGGACAGTACAAGGTCGTCTTTCCAGTGCATCCCCGTACAAGAAACAACCTTAGGAAATACAACATCAAACTACCTAGTAACGTCTTGGTGATTGATCCTGTAGGCTATTTGGATTTTCTCTACTTGTTGAAGAAATGCAAGCTCGTGCTGACCGATTCCGGAGGAGTGCAGGAAGAAGCGATCATCCTCGGAAAACCTTGCATAACGCTGCGACACAGTTCTGCAAGATGGGAGACGATACTTCTCAAGGCAAACAGGCTATTCCCACTAGACAGAAAAGATTCGCTCTACACCATTGTTGGGGAAATGCTTGCGGTCAAGATAACACAAAACCCGTATGGAGAGAACGTGGCACAGAAAATGTTTGACCTAATACACAAAATCGTCAGGGGAGAAAGACCCTGATAGAATTTCTTGGAGTAACATTTTTCTCTGGCGGCAACCCATGAATCAGGTTATTCATTCAGAACAAGTGGAGATACTGCGTTAACCGTTAAATAATTTTTGACTAACTTAATACCGTGAATTATAATTCAATTTCCTTAATACTAGCATGTAGTCTGATCCTTGCTACGCCGTTATCTCTTGCAGTTGGCCAGCATCAGTTGCAGACTCATGTGTTTGGTTGCCAGCGATACGCTGACTCTACCCATTGTGATTTCCTCTTGAATGAAATGGCGGCATACGAAGTAACGGGCAATTCCACACTAATTCATACGCTCAGGACGGAAGACACTGTATTTGTGGAGGGCAAGGTCGGTCAGGGAGTCGAGATGCGTGCAC
>DATLXY010000174.1:0-4505 GCA_035575335.1 Nitrososphaera sp.
AGGACGCATCTTTGTACAGAGAGTGTGGTGGTGGTGCTGTACTTGACAGATAGACTACAACGCTTCTATTAACAACATCCTCAAGCGAGGGTTGCAAATATTACAACTACCGGTGGAAAGCCTGGAAGTCACGCCTGTAGATCAATACAGCAGCAACAGCGGTCGCTGAAGCAGGAAGAAGCCCACGAATTTATTCGTGGGTAGTTCACGAAATCACCCGTTCGAGAAGAATACTTTGCAACTCTGTCTTTTAGCACAAACTTGCCATCGTTTAAAATCGCAGTATAATAGATCATACCGACATCAATATTGGAGATAACATCTTCGCGCGATATTTTCTCGCCTTGTCCTACAATGCTGTTTGCGTAAAGACTGTGGTGCCTCACATAATCTAGATTCTTGCAGCGATTTTTTTATTGCCTTTGCGATAGCGAGCAGCCGAGACGACGAAATCGATCTTCGTTTCCATACAAAACATGTGTTGTTAGAGGGCCGCAATAAGAGTATGTGATCGGATGTTGATCGAGACAGTACTCGATTCAAGGAGAAAAATGGAAACGCAAACAATGTCTTGCCTCACACAAAAAGATGTCCCCAGAGAAAATAGTTTGCTAATTTCTAGTCTGTTCTGTGAATTATGTTACCTGTATGTCCTACAGCGGTCACACGATCGATTTGTGGTTGTTGCTAGGCGTAATCTTGCATCATCTCAAGAAAATTCGAGCAATCTGTGATGCAAGATTGTGTACCGCACTGCAATACGCGAAAAATCTCTATAATAAATTCTTAAATACATACTTAGGTGGTGATGGATTGATGGTTTGGCTAAGACAGAATGGGGTTCAAACAAACCAAGGCTGGCCTAGGAAAGAGCAAACTGGTATATAACCAATATGACGAGAACTCGGGGAGGTCTTTAGGGGTGATACTAAGTGGCGCAAGAGGTGTGCTTCAGAAAATCGACACGGCCGAAAAAACCATACGCTGGTGAAGCATTCTAGTCCTCAAAATTATCCGTGTGCAGACCAGCAATTTGCGCCGGAGAAATGGCAGTCGCTCGTCGGAAAGATGGTGGATGTCCAGCTGTGTGACTTTCTTATTGTAGATGTCTGGGAGCACCCGGAACAACCGAGGGGATCCGCAGAGCAAGGAGATGATTAGGAACAATACTTGTTTTTTTACTTAGAGCAATGCGAGCAGGTGGTTACTCTATAGATCTTTGCATAAGATTTGATGGATCGCAAACAAGCTTGGTAAAATAATTGCCCATACCTACCGGAGCTGCCTGGTTTCTCTCGAAGGAAGAAACTGGGCGTACCATCCCAGCATCCGCTCCGGCTAAGCCCGCAGCTGGACTTGGAGAATAAGCTTGACAGTACGCTTTACTCAGTTACAGCCTATGAAAAGATAAGGAGGGTCATCATCCCATTGTACGACGCCTATGTGAATATCCGCTCACTCCTGCTGCTATCATTTGACATTCAGGCGAGCAATTACGATTCGCTTATCCAGGACAGAATCCTGCTGCTGGTAAGAGGCAATGACGACTGATAGTTGTCAGAGCGCAGAAATTATCAAGCCTACATGACATTGGCTGACCGCAAATAGGTACCACAAATTTGCATCCAAGTGCTATACAGTGCAGACTCACTTCCTAAATAGATGTGGTTTGCCAGCTACCCAATAATAGTGGAAGCTGCGATGAGGAGATGTCAAGATTGAATGGGGAAAACGTCGCCGACATATCTTTTCTGTTCTCTTGATGGCGGCTTGGGGCCGTGGATACCGTCTTTGTCTTGCTGTATCCCGTGTATTATATTCTCGCAGCCTACGGGAGCCGCGCTGGTTGTCTTGGGTTATTGGACCTGGTGCAACGACATGGCACGAGTCAGTGAAGAAGGACAAGTTGGGGGAGCTTAAGGGCCATCAATAGGCAAAACATCGGATACCGACAGAATTATTATCCTGTGATGTCGAAATATCTGCTTCCGAAGCTGCGCAATAAGCCAGCTCAGCAGAAAATGATAGGTGGTATGGTAGAGAGCGAAGTTTACGACATTATATTGATGCTCCGGATGTACGGGAGGAGCAGGTGATGAATGAAGATATGCGTGAGGAAGAACCAGCAAGCTCTCGGGGCCAGCTAGAGGCCCGTCAGGGTCGGAGTGGCGTCATGTCAGTGGTGTAATACGAGGATCTGTGTCAGTAGGTCCTGTCCGCAGACGGCGGTGCGCTTTGGGGGGGATTACGGGCTACAAGAAAACATCCTGGCAACAAAGTACAGAAAAGATGTAGAAAAATCTCCATTGCTGGCGGAAGATGAGCTCAGGCTATAGGTTTGTCAGTCGCTCATAAGGATGGACACTCGCAAGTCCTTTGCAGAAAGGTTCTGCAAAACACTCTACACTATAACTATGTATGAAAAGATTAAGGGCGCTACTATCACAATAGTGTTTGATGGCCACAACTATTTGCTGATCATCTCGCTCGATCTTCCCGCTAGTTAGATCACTGCGGCCGCCTTAAACCTTCATGCATGTGCGAGTGAGCGAACAACGCGGCTCCTGTGTTGCATTAGTTAATAGTGACCTTCTTTGTTTTTATATGCAGTTCCTAGATTTTCTTCTAGACCATGCTATGCCGGAAGATGTCAGTATCGATGGCGATCATTCTCTAAATCTGCCACGCCACGGCCTCGCTGATGTTGTATATTATCCAGTAGGAAATGGGTCCTGACCATTACGAGATCCGGGTTCCTTGGAATGGACATGCGACCGGAACAATGCAGCGTCTTTCTTGTGTGAAATGAGCCGAATGGTTGGTCATTTTTGCGCATGCCCGGCCGGTAGGTGAGCATCACCATCACAAACCATATTCAGACCATTCTGCTACTGCTACTCTGCCTGATCCTGCCGTTCATCCTTTCCTTCTCCATCTTTTGCCTCTTGTAGCATTCAAAACAAAGGTCGTTATACGCAGTATCGATTTCGGCCTTGCAAATCACACAGAGCATAATCAAAACAGAAAATATATTACACACTTATATTAAGATTGGAACCTTTTTCTACAAAAAGCTACTCAAGATTATGCGCCTTGAGTATTGCTGGATCCAGTATCTTGCCGTCCTTGATGCTTACCGCCCTAACAAGCTCAGGACGCATCGAGTCGTTTGCGATCTCCCGGACATAGTCCGAAATTATGGAAGACAATTCCATCGAAGCATACCTTGGAACCAGTGACGGAATGTTTGGTACGCGGATAAAGATGTTACCAAAATAGTCTGTCTGAGCCGGATTCAATATCGTGCCGATGCTCGAGGGTGAATATATGCCGTTAGGGTCTATGTAGGGAAAGTTCCCGCCTTGGTCTACCGATACGTCGATGATCGTCTTTTTCCTCATCTCAGAAATCTCCCTAAGCAAATTTTCATCTACGACCTTGTCTGCCTTTTCCTTGTCGTAGGTCGAGCCTATCATGACATAGGCGCTGCGCAGGATATCCTTCTCGACTGCCGCAACCACCGAACATCTTGGCAGGCTGAGCTCCTGTAGGTATTTCCGGCGACCCTCGCGCTTTTCAACTATAGTGATCTTGGCTCCAAGCGCCGAGCACACCTTTGCGGCCGCCTCGCCCACTGTCCCTCCACCAAATATTATCACCGTCTTATCCTGCAGCGACAACATGCGCCTGAGCTCATTATCGATGCCGGTGCCACTGTTGTTGCTGTCGCCGGCGTCAATTATCTGCTCAAAGTTGTTGACGAACTTACTCTTGACCTGATCTGCTCCAGCCTTGAGCCTGATGCACTTGTCATGCCTGAACGCGTAGTTAAGGAAAAACCCGGCCCATATTCCGGCTATTGCTCCAGCGATCCTGCTCATCGGCATCAAAAGCGGGGTCTGACCTTTTTCATCGACCACCTTTTCAAAAGATATGAACGTGGCACGTGATTTTACTGCTGCCTCGGTAAGCTCCCTGCTTGATTCAAAGTGATTAAATCCAAAGATCGTGTGATGCGGCCTGATGCTTGCGTGCTCTCCCTTCCACACCTGAAGCTCTTTCACCTTAACTATCAGGTCACACTCAGCATACAGCTCAGATGGCGAGCTTGCTATCGATGCTCCTGCGGAGATGTACTCGTCGTCAGAGAAACCGCTCTTCATTCCCGCCTGAGACTCGACAAATACTTTGCTGCCAGACCTGACGAGTGATGAAACAGAGCGGGGAGTGAGGGCCACCCTGTACTCGTGGTCCTTTATCTCCTTTGGAATACCGATTATCAAACACTTCTCTTAATGGTGAATCGCTTATTATATTTAATCAAATTATCTGCGCAAGCACTTTATGATCTCCTTGTAAGATCCAAATGTGTCGCTTGCCTCTGGAAAGTGCATTCTGATGGCTCTTGTCGCAGACTTGGCAAACAGCTCCGAGGGGTCGTACCTCCTCACTAGTTTCACCAACATGTTTTCATGCCAATGCAGCTTTCCAAAATAGTAGGCCGA
>DATLXY010000175.1:0-2222 GCA_035575335.1 Nitrososphaera sp.
CTAACCGCAATAATTCGCATTGAGTGGTTGTTGACGGCATGTATGTCTACGTGCAGGTGGTCTGAAGAGGCAGCAGCTGAGTACCCAACAAGCTTCGATCACCCAGACTGTATGACATCTTGATGGCAAAATGAACGAGACAGGGCAGGGTTAGGAGTTCGACCCCCTAATGAACATATGTGTTTCCGTCATTTGATGCACAGCGATATTAGCACTGATATTACCACGGAAATATGGACGATAATAACAAGGATATCAGGAACAAAAGTCCAAAATGATTCGGGCATACGAATTACCTCGAACAAAAACCCAAGAATGCAGTTGAAGCTATTAATAATCCGACACGGACTGCTTATACCGTAATGACAGAAGGCGGCGGAAAACAACGAATAAACGGTGAAACCATCACCGGTATTGCTCTGGTGTTCCTAGCAATCTTGTTCATCGCGGCTGGCACGGTAAACCCTGTCTGGGCTTCGATAATGCCTGTCAACTTGATCATTATAGCCATCGGAATCGGCTTTATCATAGTAGGTGCTATTACAATTAGGAATACAAACCGCGAGAGGTCGTCGTCGCGCCAAAGCCATTACTGAGTGCAATGTTTAAAGCAATGTCTGCTCTGAACCAGTGATATAATAAAATGTCTTCCTCTGAAGACGCGACAGAAGCCTATGCTAATACCGAGAAGACCTTCTTCGAACTGGCAAGTGAGCAGAGACTGGCCATAATTTTCAAGCTTAATGAAAAGAGTGCCAAGATATCCCAGATTGCAAAAGACCTCGGAATAACGATGCAGGAGGCCCACAGAAACGTTAATCGCCTGCAGGATGCAGGATTGATAGAAAAGGATCCAGAGGGAGTATTTTCACTGACAACTTTTGGAAATACTATAATCAAGCAGATCCCCACTTTTAACTACCTCTCAAAGCACAAAGAGTACTTCTCAGAACACGTACTCGGAGAGCTTCCAATAAAGTTCATCATGCGCCTCGGTGCGTTGGAGAAGTGTGAATACATCAAGGGTGTCGTAGCGATTCTCGAACGCTGGAAACAGATTTACCGCGAGGCTAATGAATACATCTATGAAATAGTGCCACAGGTGCCGATTGATCTTATAGAGCCGGCGGTCAACCGTGTCAAGGAAAAGGGCGTGAAATATTGCTATGTGTTTCCAAAAAACGTCATAATCCCAAAAGGCAGGAAGGAACTACTGAAAAAGCTTGGGCATAATGAGCTCTTGAACAAGGGCGCGATAGAGCGGAGAATGGTCGATAGCGTGCAGGTTGCGGTGATATTGAATGAAAAGCATGCGGCAGTCCTTTTCCCTACACAAAAGGGAGAGACAGACATGAATATGATGTTCTTCAGCTCGGATCCCGTCTTTCACGAATGGTGTTTGGACTATTTCCGCTACAGGTGGTACGGGTCGGACATTTTCGATGAAAGTAAGTTAAAAGAAATCTGATTACTGTTACCGCATCCACTCGATCGGGATATCTTGGTATGTACCGTTTGGCAATATTCTTCGAATCGATATAGGGAGCGCCTTTTGCTCAATCTCTTTCACTGCAAGCATTATCGAGCTCTTGGCATCTTCAGGAACCTTGATGAGAGGTGGAGCTCCAAGAGAAAGCTGAAGTGACCTTGCGCCGGTTATTCTTGCCTTCTCAAATCGGGTCAGCCAAGGAGGGCCGATAAGAACCTTGTTACCCTGAGGTTCTACCTCCTTCAATTCGTATTCTAACTCCGGGTAAGTGACTACCTCGTCAGCAGGTCTAGAGGATTGTTTTGAAGCAATAATTTCCTGCACCTGCTTTTTTGACACTGCGCCTCTCTTGTTCTTTTTTATACTAGCCTTCCTGGTAGTCTTGGATTTAACTGAGGCGGTCTTTTTAGGCGCAGCATCTTTTTTCGAAGAATGTTTTACTACCAAGAATAATGGGAAAAATAGTGGATATCTAATTAAATGTTTGCCCCAGCCCACCAAAACGTACAGTAGGGCTATATTATACTGATATTACTATAATACACAATCCTGTATTTATGCTTCGCTGCGCTCCCCTCGGCTCTGTCAGGATAATTCGTAAGCTAGGACTGCCCTAGCTTTTTCACTGGCATGAATAGAACCAGAACAGACCCAGTTGTAGTAACATATGCACTGTACTTGTGTATTTCAATTCTAGGAGTTTCAGGCTGGCAGCGACAAATCCTTGGCACCG
>DATLXY010000176.1:0-2408 GCA_035575335.1 Nitrososphaera sp.
CATTATAGTGAGGATGCTGCCCGCCACGTACTCCATTCGTGTGAATGGCATCACCAATATCTGCTGAAACATGCCGTTACGCCTGTCGTTCCAAACTATACTGCCGGCAATTGTGCTACTGTTCATCATGTTAAAACCAATCATGCCTGCAGTCAGAAATGCAGGGTATGTGACCATTGCAGAGCCTATCGGTATTCCCGCCCCACCTAGCATGGCGGAATAAGCATGACCTGCGACGAAGATGTAAATAATTGGAAAGACCACCTGCCAGATGAGAAATACCCTGTCAATTGATGCGACTAGGTTTCTGTACAGCAATATTGCTACCGAGTTCACTGACCAAACCATTTCGCTGTGGTGAAATATATTAATCAATAACCGGTGAGATCGATTTCTTTTCAAGAATCTTTAATGAGATGACTCGATCACTCATTTCCTCACGACGGCCAAGCGGCTGCAGCACTGGAGCATTGATTTGACATAATTTAAATAACTTGCTCCTGAAAGATAAGAGACATCATATGATGGCTGAAGACATGGTGCAAAAGAAACTGCGCGGCTCCGGTGGCTACGCAATTGCAAGGGTAACTGAGGAGGAGCAAAAGAGAGGGAACCTCGGAGGACCGGAGCTGTTTCTGGCGGGCATTGGCAGGCTAGAAGACGACAGATTTGTGAAATATTATTGCAACAAATGCGAGAAAGAGTATGAAGGGGCACCAGCGATCGAGTACGACAACCCAAATGAGGAGCTTGGGGAAGGCGTCACACTCGTCGAAAAGGGCGAATACAAGTGCAAGACATGCAACTCGACCATCGCGCAGTATCGCAAGTTTGACGCACCTGCACAACAACAGCAGGCTGTTGAAGGTCCGGGATCAGAACCGGAAGCAAAATCCACAACCACTACCAGTATTTCTGACATTCCTGTGGTTCCAACGACTGTCCCGCAAACCGACACTAGTGGCTTTATGAGTCTACAGTCGGTTATTGGCATGGCGGCTTACGACAGCGAGGCATTTTTGATAGGCAAGGTAGAAGAAGTTGGATTGCTAAGGGAAGGAGGAACCGCCAAGATTGCACTCAAGATTGGCGGCAGACAAGTTCCATGGGATGGTGTTTCGAAGATAGGGGACATTATACTTCTAAAGTCGGCTGGTCCGCTGGAGGCATCAAATGGTGGAAGATGTCACGCTTGTGGCTACCAGAACGAAGCCGGCGCTGTATTCTGCGCAGAGTGCGGGAGCAAGCTCTGACGGATCTTCTCTTATTTACTTCAATATTATTCTGGCATCCACCACACGTGCGCCCTTGCCTTCTTCGAGCACGAGCAGAGGATTGATGTCAAACTCCTTTATCTCAGAGAAGTCAACGACTAGCTGTGATAGCCGCTGGAGCGAATCTGCAATGGCCTTCAGGTCAGAAGGCTTTTCGCCTCGGACTCCCTTTAACAGCTTGATCGTTTTGATGGACTCTACCATACTCCTTGCCTCGCGCTCATCAATTGGAGCTATCCGGAATACCACATCTCTGAGCACCTCGACATAGATACCGCCAAGACCAAACATTATTACGGATCCGAACGTGGGATCCTGACTCGCCCCGAGGATCGTCTCCTTTGCTCCCCTGACCATCTCCTGCACAAGGATGCCCTTTATCTTGGCGTTGGACTTGTACTTCTTGGCACTTTCAATTATTGATCTGAACGCGGCGCGTAGCTCCTCATCGTTCTTGACACCAACCTTGACTCCTCCAGCGTCAGACTTGTGGATGATGTCCGGCGATGCTATCTTCATAACGACTGGATACCCTATCTCGTTAGCAGCCTTGATGCACTCTTCCTCCGTTGTGCCAAGGATGCTCTTTGGCGTTGCAAAGCCATAGGCCTTGAGCACTTCATAGCCTTCTTCTTCAAGGAGGTTGTTTCTTCCCTGCCTCTTGACATCCTCAAAAATGGATTTGACCTTATTCTTATCCTTTGCAAACTCCAAGGTCGGAGCCTTTGTCGCGGATGTGTCGAGCCACTTCTTGAAGTCGTACATTGCCTTCAGCGTCCTTATCGCCGGCTCTGAATACAGGTAGTAGGGTACACCACCTTCAGACATTATTACCCTATTTTCAATACCTTCTGCAAGGCCCATGAGCGATGCAAGTATTGTTTTGTCTGGGAATTTCTTGGTCATCTTTACGAGTACCCGGGCCAAATCGTCATAGTTCAGTGTGGCCGAAGGTGTGCACATCGTCACCACGGCGCCCACGTTCTTATGAGAAAGAACGAGGTTCAGCACATTCTCAAACCTGACGTAATCGGCATCTCCCACAATGTCCACGGGGTTCCTTGGAGAGCCATAATGCGGAATTACCTTGGCAATGTCATCCCGGATCGACGAGATGTCTGCCATCTCTAGGCC
>DATLXY010000177.1:0-8978 GCA_035575335.1 Nitrososphaera sp.
TTGATCCGGGATGTTTTATTTGAGTCACCGCCCAAAGCCATTGCTAGACGCTGAAAAGCCATTGGAAGAGCATGATGTAAACAAGCTCGAGTACTATCTTCCATCGAGCATTCCGCCAGAAGTACTTGCATACTCATCGAAGCTCGACCAGCTAGGCGTAGGAAAACCCGGCAAGCTGGGCGGCCTGATATTGAAGTTGGAAAAGGACGATACAACAGGAAGGACGACTGTGAAGCAGCAATACTCCCGAGTGCCCCTCTACACTCAGAGGGCGCTATACCTTGAAGAGGCACTACCATCCATGGCCTATATGTACATCATTTCGCCCTCGGGCGGCATACTGCAGGGGGACCGGTATAGGATGGATATATCACTGAGAAATGGAGCAATGGCACATCTCACTACCCAGGGAGCCACCAGGGTATACAGGATGGAGAAAGATTTCGCCACCCAGATTGTGAACATTACTGTAGACCAAAGCTGCTATCTTGAATACATCCCAGATCAAATAATTCCATACAGAAGTTCCAGATTCTACCAGATCGCAAATCTGAATGTCCACGATGATGCCACCTTGGTATATTCGGAGATGGTTACGCCCGGAAGGGTGGCAGGTGGGGAGCATTTTGATTATGATATCTGTTACATGAAGACTGTCGCCAAGAATCAAGAGGATCGCCTCAGGTGCTACGATGTCGCGATCTTGGAGCCCAAGAAGCGCGGCATGAGTGAATTTGGGATATTGGAAAACCATGATGTTTTTGGCACGGCATACGTCCTAACACAAGCAGATAAGGTGTCTGAACTTTATGAAAAGATAAGCAAGGAAATCGAGAGTATGGCCTTCACTGGAGTGATATCTGGAGGTGCATCCGTTCTCCCAGATAACAGTGGGGTCATAGTGAGGCTGCTTGGAAACACTGCAAGTGATCTAAGATCCGCGATCTTTAAAGTTGTAAGATTGGCGCGAAAGGTGGTTCTAAACGCACCTTTTAGCGGAATTAGGAAAGGATGACCGGCGTTAGACAAGACGCAAGAGAAAGAACCGAAGTTCGATAGCGACATTTTTTGGTAATCCGCTGAATTGAGGGTTTGGTACTCTCCGCATTTCGTGAATAAACTTTCAACTAGTGCATACCATGGGCGAGAAAAAAGTAGAGCTGGCCACACGAGCAGAAAGCAAGAGGATACGGTACTACAGGGAATGATAACCATCTTGCGAGCATGAGTCAGCGGGGATCTTCAGAGAAGATTAGGAAATCCTGCAGAAGATTCCTACGAGACAAAATAGCATACATTCCTGTTAATGTTCGCCAAGAAGATGGCCTGTTCCTATGTAGATAAGACGTGTAACGCCATCGCAAGGTGGCTAATCCGTGGTGTCAGCATGTAGAATTTTTCTACTAGATCATACCGCTTACTACTTATGGTAAGTCTGGAAAAAACCTCTGCCGTGTCTGCCGGACATGCCGCAAGAGGTGTCAATCCTGCAAGATTTGAATGCTATACTCCACTACAACAGGCAATAGAATTGCTAAAGAGGCTTGAGAAAAGGAGCTGTAGCATAGAAAAGCTGGCTGCAGAACTGGGGATCGAAGAGAATTTCATTAGCCATTTTGTGAGGCTGTTACAAGGTATGCAGTGGATCAAATCTGATAATCGCGAGCTGTGGAGCATCACGGAAAAGGGAGATGTGTGGTTGCATGATATTCAAAACACGCTAGAGGAAGAGAACCACACTAACAATAGTCCCAGCTGGTATGCACAATAGCGGCCGATTATCTTCTTCCTGTTATCAAAAACTCTGTGATGTTGACGCTGTGGCCAGTCTCTTCCTTGTGTTGGTCTGCCCGCCATTTAGAGTCAAAAACGTCCTCGCAATCCTCACACCATGCAGTAACGCCTTTTCGGTATTTGTCAAATGCATTCATTTCAGTGTCAAATGTATTGGCACGGTTTACATTATAAAGATTCGTACAGGTAGCTGCGGCTCCATGCTTACAGGGACTATTTTGGCTAGGGGATGATTATTTCTGCAATGACTGAAGAGGTCTTCCACTCTGTAGATATTTGCTTCATGAAATGAACGAATTTCTGATAACAATCATTCCCTTCAAATGTTTGTGAGGTGAGTACGCCGGGCATCAAAGATGCATGGAGGGTTATAGAATTTGCATCCATCACGAGCTGCATCTGCGCGACATGTTTACCACCAGGATACTCAATCATGCATTATCTTGTATCAGTCTACCTTCCAACAATTATTAATAATTACTTTTCGATTTTGTTGCACAGCAAGATGCAGTTAGACCGGGAGTAATAGTATATGCAACAAAAATTGAAATAACAAAATTTACGCGCTAGTGACATGGAAGGAAAGTCTGAAAATACCTTTTTCTACACGCACTCGGTTAACTATGGTATGACGTAACACAGACAACTTGGATGGTGTACTAGTACATCGCTTGCATGTTACTTTATCATATTGTGTCGGTAAGATAAATTTCTCCCGAGATTTTTATTGATTCTATATCCGCACATTCAACGGATAACTTGACAGCAACGAGGTTGTCGTCTGCAGGGTTCCATTGTATACTATTGCTCCATTTGTGCACAAGGTCTCTGCTTCCAAGTATCGACTCATTTTCCCGGATTAGCAAGTCTCTTACTGTTTCGGTATTTGTCCTAAGACGATCGGCAATAATCCTTATTATATCATGATCAGGATTTTCCCATCTGTGAAATGCAGATATAGTACCGTCAATTAGGGGTTTCATTACTGATACAAGTTTGAGTTTATTATCTGGGAGCGTCAATCTTACATTTAGACCAATCCGGCTTGTAGTGTAATTACGGAGTCTATTTACTACATTTATTCTTCCATTCTTTATAGAAAACCAAACCTCTTCCAACCTGAAGCTACCTCCAATATTCTGAGATGTTAGCAGCGTAGCGGAGAATTCAGTAAGTATTTCCTTCATTTTCCAGTGTTTGAATGTGTTCTCTTCTAGTGAATAATAATGGAAATGTCTGTAGATATTTCCTTGTTGGGAAGGCTTAGGAGGTTCGGAGAAGCTTCGCTCGAACATGAGGGAAGTCAGTTCAAGATGGGAAAAATAAGATGTTCCGACATTATAAAAGAGAACATTTTCCGTGTCAACTAGGCTTTGTTCAGAAGAATAATAGCATCCATATAGTGTTGGAGTCAAGGTGCTTTTCAATGACCTTACTCCTTCACGAATTTTATTCCTCAGCTCCACTAGCTCACCCTTCGGCTCAAATGGCAGCCTCTGGTTACTCCAAACAAGAACCCTTCCTTCAGACTTTTCAATTACAAAGTTTGAAGATGATGTATTGATCGCTTTTGCATGTCCACCATTTGAAATATGAGCTGGAAAGCTCTCAAGCGCTTCAATTTGTGGTACATCACTACTTCTAACTTCCGATGATGTAATCGTCTCTTTCCCAATAAAGCTCAATCTATAACAATTTTCTGGTAGCTTCTTGATTTCTATAATATCGCCAACTTTGGCATTGTTTCTACGAAACCACTGTGTAAGACCGGTAAGCATTGGTGTGTTATGCTTCCATCCTGTTAGGTTTATCTGAACTGGTATAGTATTATCAGAATCGAAGAAAACTGTCACCTTCAGAGACGTAGTCGAATATGGAAAAAGTGCACGAGCATCTTTTAGCAAATCAACAAAACCGCCTTTTATCTGTGAAGCCACAAGCTTCTGCTTCGCTCTATGTTCTGTTACCGGTTCACTCATGGATAGACTCCTTCCTCAGTTTCTTGGATGTTAGTTGCTGATCCAGCGGATCTTATTATCATCTGTTGTTGAAGTAACTTTTTCCTAGCTCTTCTATCCATATACCAAAGAATTGCCAAGGTTGCTCCACCGATTATAAGAATAGCTGGTAACGCTATCAACAAAATAATGAATATTGCGCTCAAGATTCCCAATATTACACTCACTAGCCCATTGCCTGAACCCCTGCACCTGCTGGAATACATATAACCAGTCATAATACTAAACGAAGCTCTTTAAAAGACGGTAGCCATTGTAATATAAAAAATATTTTATACGTCCACAGCAACCCACATACTGATGCCATCCCATCTTGCTCACAATATCCATGTTATTCCGCTTGGTCTTGATTATGACAGAATAGTTCGAGGCATAGAGGCATACGGTGCTCACAAGATATACATTATCAGGGGTAAACCGCATCCGGTTGAGGATGCTGTCGAGCCATATTTGGCAAAGTTAAAGGAACGATACAGCAAGATGGTTGAGTCAGGAAGATTCAAAGAAATAAGGATAGACATTTTCAATATTGGCGAAGTATGTTCTGCCACATACAAGATAATGGATGATGAGAATGAAAACAAGCTTTACTTTTCAATTTCATCTTCAACAAAATTGTTGTCAGCTTACTTGATGTTTGCAGTATGGAGCAAAGGCGAAGAAATGGCATATGAGCCAGTAATCTACTATGTTGATCCAAAAAGGTATGTCCATATTGAATTCACTGAATTAGCAAGCACTGCCGAGAAACTTCTTAGAAGTCTTGGTCGGAATTCCAATCAGAAAAAGAGTAGCGAAGATGTTAGAAATTTTATTCTAAAAATAAAGAATCTAGCTAATGACGCAAGAGAAGGTCTTGCCCTTGGTGAAGCGGATCAGAGACAGGTCTATCAGATTCCTTTCATACCAGTAAAGAAGCCTAGTAAAACCGGGATTGACATTCTAAAATTGCTCATTGAAAACAGCGGTACAATTCACAGCATCGACCAATTAACAAGAGCGTATCTCAGAAAAGTTAAGGAAAAGAGTGACAGACAGATAAATGATGACCATGTCCTTATGAATAGAGCTCGTAGTATGCTGTTTACGCACATAAAAAAGCTAGAGTTGTTGAGGATGATCGAGACCGAAAGGAAGGGAAGAAAGGTCATGCTCGAAGCAACTGAATTGGGCTCAATTTTCGGCCAAGCCTTAAAGGCAACTTAAAGAAATTCAGTGTGATCATCATATCCTTTGAAGGCATATCGACTTAATGCACAAAGTAATATTCTGAATGCTCTCATCAAAAGATCCTCTTGTACATCCATACCTTTCCTTCCTTGCTCTGCTTTTCTGAATGTTTGAAACCGCATTTCTTCTTGTAGTACTCAAGCTTGTCCTTATTGGTTTGCAGGATAACAAGGGCACATCCAACTTTATTGTTCATCTCCTGCGCAAGACCGACACAGAACTCACATATCCAGTACCCAATCCCTTGTCCTCTGTATTTCTTATCCACCGCCATCTGTCCCATAAGGAGAGCGGGGTACGACAGGATGCCTACGTTTGGTACCTTATCTTCATCTACCAAGCGTTTTGTTTCTATAGCAGACATTGAAGCAGTAAAATAAGCCACTATCTGCCCCGCATACCTGACAGTGTATATGGCGCAGAGATTGTTAGACAGATAAAGTCTGGCGCGATTTCGGATAAAATCGTCAACACCTAAAGGATCTGAACCATCCGCTTCAGTAAAATCCAATGTTGCAAAATTGTCATCTCTTGAAAAGGATGCAAAAACCAGCTTGTTTAGGTCTATCATTAAAACTTGCAGTGCCGCTTGTAGAATTCATGTGCTCTTTTTAAGGATTCTTTCTCTTCCTCAGTTGCATCTCTGGATACGTACTCTAGGAAATCCTTAGCATCCTTGCCCTCCAAGACTGCAACCCTTTCTTCTTCCATTACCTTACATCTCCCATTTGCTTGGATATAATATAAAGATACCTTGATATTAAAACTTCACTGAGGATTCGCTTTAACAGACAATGGAATATTGTCTGCTATATGGTTTTGATCATTGCCGAAGTATTGAGTTCCAATGTATCGAATCTGACATGTACAGACTTTGCAATTTGAGCCTTGATATGTTCTGGAATTCCGCCGTAACACTTGTTCAGCACTTCTGTATTCTCCCAGCCGCCCAAGCTTGCTACATAGGCAAGCGACCAGTTCGTGGCCGCTAGGTAGTATTGAGCCATCGTATGCCTGAACAGGTGCAACGGATGTCCGCCAAAGTACAATCCATCACCTAATGCATAGATTCTTGTCTTTTCATTCAGCCAGCTGCTTCTGACAAGCTCTGCAAATATCTTTTTGAACCTTACAGCCATTCTGTGCATGAAATAGGTGGCTTGCAAGCAATTGGCTCTATCACTCTTGGCATTCCCAAAGAACAAGAACCTTCTGTCCTTAGGCAGTCTGTCATACGCAGTCTCAACAACAGCTCTGCATTCTTCTGTAGGGTATTTTATCCACCACTTGCCTTCTCTAGTCAAATACCAATCTCCTCTTTTTATCTTCGATTCAAATTGTTCCACTCTGAACAGTGGTGAGAATGCAATTCTGTCCCAGCTCATGGATGCCATAGCAAACGCCCTAGCTCCAGTGTGCAAATCGATGTTCATGAAAGCCCATGTCTCCCAATCACTTTCATTCTCAAGCCGTTTGTTTATCTTGTCTATCTGATCAGGCGTCAGCATAATGTCTTTGTATTCGCCCAATCTTTCAGGCGTGGTTGACAAACCATATCGCTTGCCTTCTCCATGTGCAAAGTTGATGTTGTGAGCCGCCAAGAAGCTACGATATGCGTTAATGGTGTTTGTCCGCTGCATCTGTGGATACGCTGTATTGAACCATGCAATGAAATTCTGCCAGTATTCAATGGCTATTTCCTTTTTCTTGTTCATTTCTATCGGTACACCGTAGCTTACAATGGTCTCTGGCATTATCTTCAGTTGGTTAGAAATTCCATGAATGACATTCAGAAGATAGCGAATCCTGCTTGCTGGAACTCGGCCTGATTTTAGAAATGTTATCCATTTCTGTATCGATGGCAGCTGGCTGAACGGTTCGCTATCTAAGTCTCGATATTGTTGTGCTAGCTGCTTTTGCAGCGAGATTACAATGTTGCTATTGATGTCGCGCTTGATTCCCCATTTACCTTCTCTTTCCATTTCAGCCAGATACCGCGATATTGTGCTGTGGTCTTTGCCAATATCTACACCAATTTCTCGCGTAGTATAGTTGCCATTTTGGATGCTGATTGCAATAGCTTCCTTGATCTTTTCCTTGTCCTTGACCTTCAGACCCTTAACCCGTAATCGGCTCTTTCTTCGTACAAATGCCTGAGCCACTAGCCAACTACCTCATCATTGGTTGCAATAGCGTCTAGAACTGTCAGTAGCACTGACCTAGTAGGGGGATAGATATACCAAATAACAAATAATAAAGTCGGAAAATTTGTTAGTATTGCTTGATAGATGCTGAAGTAAAAGTTCAGTACTTTTGTATTTTCATGGCTAGTTTTGAACGGTGCGACTATGCAACAAGTTATGCAACATTTTTGGTGCATTAGACGCTTGCAAGAAGCGATTTTCCCAAATAATTATTTAGAGCGACCAATTTCAAAATATGCACGTAGATCAGTCCTGCGAGGTATAATCGCGTTTGGCTTTTTACATGGACTTAACCCGTCGCATGGCTGGATTGTTGCAGTTCTCTATTACATGCGTGGCAAGACGTCGTTGCGAAGCAGCATCATCATCAGCTCGGGAATAATTGCCGGCGCGCACTTTCTTCTATTGTTGTCGTGGTGGTGTATATTATACTCGTTACAAGATTTGTAGAGGTGCCGCAGCTTTACTTGGATTACGTTGTGGCTGCGGCTCTGGGTATATTGTCATACATGTTTTGGAAGGAAAAGGGCACCGATCATGTCGAATCGCAGCATGGTCATATTCACCATGATATCTTTGAACGCACAGAGCATGAGCATATGCGCTGGCACGATGACATGGGAATCATCTCCACTCACACTTACATGAAAAGAAGATAGTACCAACAGTGGCTGCGATAGCTGGGTTTGCATTGGTATTGGGTTTTGTCCACGAGGAAGAATTTCTTATTCTCGCCCTTGCATTCGGTGGGGTGAACCCTGCTCTTCTAATGCTGGCTTATGCAACATCTGTTTCCGTCTCACTCATTGGAATAACTGTAGTGGCCGTCAAACTATACGCGTATAGAGCACAGGATAATCAAGTACGCAGAGTATCTTCCAAAATTGAGCGCAGTGATACTGGCCACAATGGCGGCAGGCTTTGCACTTGGTATCTTTTAGAGCAAAAAGCATTTCCTTTCGATCGTATCCGATGTTGGCAGAGGCAATAGTGTATAGGACCCGCTATATTCCTGTCTTGTTGATCAGCGCAGCATAAATGAATGGTAAGAGAGCAGTGGCCTCGCCGTGGATAGTGACCTGCCTCGCCCTAGCGGTCACCTTGCCCCAAGATATTGCCTCTGATACAAGTGCGCCGCTCAGACTGCCGTCCCATTCGGGTGCAGTGGTGATGTACACCGCGTAGTCAAGTCCGCCTCTGAACTGGTTCCACCAGAGTGTATGATGTTTTGATATCCCGCCACCTATCATGAATGCGCCCGATTTCTTGGCTTCAAAGACGATATCGGACAACTTGCTCTGATCCTTTAAAATGTCGATCCTGAAGTCCTTGTGCTGCTGGTAAAAGAACCAGATCTGGCTTCCTACAGCACCATCAACAATTCCCGGCACTATCACGGGGATCTTTTTCTTATGAGCCCAGTACAGAAATGATGACTCGTCAAGCTTGCTCCCGATATAATCGCATATCTCGTATGTTGAAACGTTGCGGCTACCTGCCTTGTACATGTTATTTAGGTAATCTTGCACTTTCTCTTCGATGATGGGGCCATAGTTGCCCATTGGGACTAACACATTACCCAACCGATGGATATCCTTGTCAAGTAGCATCCCATCGTCCATCCTAAAGTCGCCGGCATAGTATCTGTCATAGGTTTTTGCGATGTCGTGGTCGAGTGCACCACAGGTGGTGATAATTACATCACACATCTTGTTCTTTACCATGTCCCGGA
>DATLXY010000178.1:0-3033 GCA_035575335.1 Nitrososphaera sp.
TTTCATTGTTGAGAAAGGCGGGAACTCTTCTCTTATTCTTTTCTGAAGGCCTACCGCGGTATTTATTCCTAATATTGGACAATTTATAGAAAAGTTAAATACCCCTAAGAATATATCTCCAAGTATGCCAGAGCCAGCAACCATTGAGCAGATTTTCTCCATCTTAGCAGACAGACATTCAGTCAATATCCTGAGGATGGCTTACTCTGGTTTCAGGGCTGCTGGCTTAAGTTATGCAGGCAATTTGAGCAAGAAACAGTTCTATGTTAGGCTCAAACGACTGCGCGATGCAGGATTGATAGAAAAGCGCAATTCAACTTATCGAACTACTACTTTTGGATCATTACTTTATAATGGGCAGATCAGGACACTGGAAGAAATTCTTCCAAACTATTGGAACTTGAAGGCCGTGGATCTTCTGAAGTCTAGGGAAGACTTTCCGCCTCATCAGAAAGAGAAAGTCATCGATGAGATAATCAAGAGCACCAATTTGCGCAATATAGTAAATTCGACCCACCTTTCAGGATTCTCCGTCATCAAGGACTATAACCGCTTGGTCATAGAGGTTATTAAGCTCATGGAAAGTGCCCGACATGAGGTTTACATGGCGAGCAGATATCACGACCCACATTTTGCAAAAGTGCTGTTCCGGAAAGTCGCTGAAGGCGTAACGGTTCACCTGTTTGACGGAAATCCGGACCAGATAAGCGTTGAAAACAGGCTTAATGCAGTTTTAAGGACTCCACCAGACAGGGAAACATTTGAAATGGTAAACAAGATAATAAAATCAGGTAGACTTGATCTTAAGAAAGGAAATGTGGCGGCCAGCTTTATGGTAGTCGACGGGACTACAGTGTGTTATGAAACCTCCAACTATACAAATCCTGAACAGTTTACGCTAGCAATTTCACAGTATGATGATCCCTACCTGGCAAACCGTTTCATCCAACACTACAATATGATCACGAAAGACATCATGCCTTGCCAGCTTTTGACCAATGTAAGGAACGGTAATCGAGCCGCCAGTTTTTAACGGGGATTAGCTGCCTATCGTCTAAACAAGTAAGATAAAATTATTAGGAAAAAAATTGGCATAGGACGCCCATACAAGAATTTTTCAGGTTATTCACCGTAAATGGCACCCTTAACCAAAAGAAGAGGGGGGCTCTGTGCCCCATTATATGATGTCTTTATCCATACATCGGAAACAAAAGCAAACAACAGATGAAGTACAGCTCTCTTTTCCAAGATCGCAGCTCGTTCTTTTTCAGTCACGCAAAAAATTTGCGCTGCTTTACTGTCTCGCAACAGTCACAGGTCTCTTCTGTGTTCCGGGAGTGTTCCTCGCATTGTCTTCACCAGACTCAGACCTCATGAGAATCGTGCAGATGACGTTGCCTCTGCCATTAGCTTCCTTGCTTGTGACTGCTGGCACATATATCATGAACGATCTCGTAGACGCAGACCTTGACAGAGCCAACGGAAAAAAGAGGCCCATACCTTCAGGACAGGTTTCGAAAAAACAGGCATGGACATTTGTTCTGCTAGCTTTTGGAGCGGCAGTCTTGTTGGTAGCTTTGACGGCCAGTCCTATTAGCCTCGTCATTGTCGCACTGATGCTGACAATTGGCATAACATACTCAATGCCCAAGATTGCCCTGATGAAGAGGTTTGTGGTCAAAACAATCTCTATTGCATTCTTTTACATGCTGTGCGCGCTCCTTGGCATGACTTCAGCCTACAACATAACCATGGCAATGGCAGACCCGGCGTTGGTAGCATGTGTACTGCTGACTTTGGCTCTAATGGTATTCATTTCTTCGACACTGAACGACATGGGCGATATTGATGGAGATAAAGCTGCTGGACGGCGAACGATACCAATTGTGCTAGGGAAGGATAATACGATCAGGCTCACTATGGGGCTGGCGGCAGGTGTTCTTGTAATAACTTGGATCTTTTATGTAGTAGGGCTGGCTGCAGGACATAGCAGCTTGGTCTCATCTATCACAACGACCGCCATCGTGATGGTTGTATATGTGACACTTGCCAATATAAGGAAGGGATTTCACAGTGTTGAGTTTATAAGATCACAGCATAAGAAACTGTTTCCGCTCCAGATGGCAATACATCCTTCCATCATCGTCGGAGTAATGATGATTTGATAATGTACACGAATAGTCAATTGAGTATCCAATTTTGGATACTTATTTTCATATACACCGTCCAGCCGATAATAAATCTATAATAAGCACGCAATCACGATGCGAGGTAGAGTATGGTCAAGTCGCAGACGACGGCTACTGTCCTAAGGACTATCGCCGATGAGAAATCATTGGAGCTTTTCAAGACAATAGCTCAGGGATCAATTGAAAGCGAAACATTGAAGAGTAGGACACAGCTTACCCGCAAGCAATACTATTCAAGACTATCAAGGATGACAAAGGCAGGTCTTGTAAGAAAAAAGAGCGGCAAATATCTCTTGACTACCTTTGGCAAAGTTGTATATGATGCTCAGTCTACTGTAGAGAGTGCCCTAACCAGCTATTGGAAGCTCCGAGCAATCGATTCTCTGGAAATGTCCAACGAGCTTCCAAAGGAAGAACAGCAGAAACTGATCGACGCTCTCCTAGACAACCAGCAGATAAAGGGAATTCTCGTAAAGAGAACCTAAACCCTTCTTTTCTGTTACTTCATTTTCTTACGGGGACGGTGTTGTCTATTCAAAGTGGCCTTTCAAATATGCGGGTTCCATTGATTCCCGGAACTTCAGATGGTATGTAGATGCGGGCCATATCCCTTTGGCCAATGATTTCCGCCCAGTCTATAGGTAGCAAATACAAAATACCATCAATTGTTGTACGTACGTGAACTGCCACGTCTTAAGATGTGGGCTCCTTGCTTCCTCGAAGCAAACTTGCTTATCCGTTGCCGGACAAGTAGAGGTTCTGTCTCTGCAAGGGTCTGTTTCAGCCCCGTTTTTTCGATATTTTTAGCTGCTGCTGCGTTCAGGTCACGGTCAATGATGACCAG
>DATLXY010000179.1:0-3212 GCA_035575335.1 Nitrososphaera sp.
TCGCTAGATGTCTACAATCCATCAGAAATCAAACTTACAAGAATATTGAAGTGCTAGTCATAGACGCGTTGTCATCGGATGATACACAAGGAATATCATCTGAATTAGGCGCGCAGGTAATCACATTGGACGGTGAAAGAACAAGAGCAAAGAATATTGGGTTATTGAGGTCAAAAGGCGAATTTGTATTCTTTGTCGATTCTGACATGGAGCTGGAACCGTGTACTATTGAAGAATGTATAAAAAAATGCTCAAAAGACGCGAGTATCGCAGGTGTGATCGTCCCAGAACGGTCAGTGGGCCAAGGATTCTGGGTTAGAGTGAGAGATTTTGAAAGAAGTTTTTATGCAGGGTCTGCGATAGAGTCAGCTCGCTTTTTCAAAAAAAAATTCGTTCTACTTGCTGGAGGCTTTGATGAAAATTATGTATTTTATGAAGAGAGCACCCTACATCAAAAAATTGAAGGCATGGGAGCTAATGTGAGTGCCAGAATTTCGTCAAATATACTTCACCACGAAGAAGATTTCAATCTCCGCAAATGGCTGCGTAAGAAAAAATACTATATTGACAGCGCAAAAGAATATTCGAAGAAATATCCAAAATATGCACAATTACAAACAAGCATAGGTTACAGAATGAGCCTCTTTACAGCTGATGGCAAGTGGAAGAGACTGGTTAGGCATCCTGTGCTAGCAATAGGGGTTTTCATACTGAAGGGTTTGGAGTTATTTTGTTCAAGGCACTGATGTACATCTTTGATTATCTTGGATTTTTTCAAATGGTGTAGCCGAAATGAATCATAAAATCGACAGAATTTATGCATTCCATCATAATCCCATTGACCCTTACATAGGTGCTGGCGTCAGAACAATTAATGTACTCAAGATCATGAGCAGGATATTCAAATCGCCGGTAATACTTTATACCATACATAATCATTGTCGAGAAAGAGTCATTGATGACGCGATAACCGAGAAGGATATACAAAAACCTCTTCTGTTTGCAGGAATAAAGGCGGGATATCTGTGCATGTTTCCATTTCTAATTGCAAGACAGCTGCGCACAGCTGGGTTAGACTCGCTTCGACAATCATCAATAGCAATTTTCGAAACACCGTTTATGGGATACGCTATATCAAAGTGCATTGGACTTCCAAGAACAGTTCTCAAGATCTATAATGCTCACAATGTTGAAGCTTACTATTGGCAACAATATCTTGCAAGTCCTTTGAAAAGGAAATTATTGAATAAAGTAAGAAAGATCGAGCAGCATGTTGTGGAGATTTCTGACTACATATTTGTGACATCAGAAGAAGAACGCCTAGCATTTGAAAAAGAGTACTCTGTGAATGGGGAAAAGTTGGTAGTAGTACCTAACGGGACAGACACAAGACTGCTACGACCAATAAGCGATGAGCAGAGACGAATCAATAAAGAGCAGTTGAGATTTGGATATTCAAAATATGTTGTATTTGTAGGATCAAATGTCAAGGCAAACATCGATGCTGCAATATGGATTTCTGAAAAGCTGGCACCCTCAATGCCTGATACCTGCTTCCTGATTATAGGAAGTGTATGCAAAGTTGTTGCAAATCACTTAGATAATGTGAAGTGTTTAGGTGTTCTTCCGACAGACAAGAAGAACCTGCTTCTGGCTACGTCAGATGTAGCAATAAATCCAGTCTTATCTGGAGCCGGCACGAATGTAAAGATGTTGGAATACTTGTCAGCAGGATTGCCTACTGTCACCACTGATATAGGTTCAAGAGGATTGAATCTCAATGATAATAACAATGTAATAATAACCAAAAGTCTGGATAGCTTTCGTGACCTAATATATGGAATCTGTGACGATCCATTCCTACGTAAAAGGCTTTCCGAGAATGCCAGAATCAAAGCGGAAGAGTTCGACTGGCATAAGATTGAAAGTGTAGTGGAGGCAAAACTAGGTTATTTGTTAATGGACTGACTATATGGCCATGTTAACTTACCCTCCATCCCTGGCCAGAAATGACATGAACCTTCTCCTGTCTGTTCCAGTATGCAAACATAGCAAGAATAGCTTCAGCCAGTTCCACACGCGCCGCCTATCACAGTTCTTCTTTCTGCATGGAAAGTGGTCGTCGAAACATTCTGTCCTGTCCTTGACCTGCGGGATAAACCGCTCCATCAGGTTCTTCAGTTCAGTACCATATACATAATGGCGCAGGCGCAGCCACCCACTGCAAGCCTCGTTGTTGTACCACCTCGCATCGTCTGTATGTGTATGTATATGTATGTGTGTGCGAATACTGGCTTCCCGCCATATACACCTCCTCTACAACTGCTTGAAGAAGCGGCAGTAGCACACGAAAACGGTCCTCTCACGTGACAGGTGCATGGCCAGACATGCATCCATTGCAGGTGGTTCATATGCAATCCACAACACCAGTAGTCGCGGCCGTATATCTATCTATATATCTGAAGCAGAGGGTCTGGTCAACAAAAATATCGTACTTACCCAAGGCGCCTGTCTGTCCGATACCGGTCTGCACAACCAGCGTATTTCTGGATCCATTTCCAAACAGGGACATGGCTTCTCCTTTTCTTTTTTTGATGTGTGCCAAGGATTTGGCTGCCAGCCTGAAACTCCTAGAATTGAAATAAACAAGTACAGTCCATATGTGACTACAGCTGGGTCTGTTCTGGTTCTATTCATTTCGCAATGAAAAAAGCTAGGACAGTCCTAGCTTTACGAATTACCCTAAGTTAAGAAGCGGCTATATTTGCACTAGCTTTTTATGTTTATGTCGAAGCAGACTGAAGTAGTGGCAAAAAAAGTAGTCATTACACATACATATTCTCTCAATAATAGAGGCGATTATCTTCTCCTAAAAGGAACTATTGCTATTCTTAGACAGATCTTAGGCAATGACACATACTTTCAAATCTTTTCATCTAATCCTAGGGAAGATTCAGAAATTCTTGGTGAGGATAGTTGTATTGAATTTATTGATCAGATTCCATATCCTGTTTATAATGTAAGAAATCTCCGCCGGTTGATAGTTTCGATTACTACAGGATTGGTAGAATACATATCCTTGTCTATTCACATACAGTCTAAACAGTCAATACCTCTTTTCCTTGTGCCCGCGACTCATAAAAAAACCATTCAGTCACTTATTGATTCTGATTACATAATAGCACGAAGCATAGATCAGATCTCCGACATAT
>DATLXY010000180.1:0-3887 GCA_035575335.1 Nitrososphaera sp.
TACGTCTGCCATAATCATAATAAGCCTATCCGCCTCTACTGATTTTGCATCACTTGTTGCCTCCCCTGGAAAAGGAATGTCGTTCTTTTCTGCACTTGACCTCGTGATAGCAATGCCTATATCATGGCTACCCCTTGCGGCCGACTACAACCGCTTTGCAAGAAGGAGCAGGAGCGCACTATGGGGGACGTTCCTTGGGTTCACGATAACAAACGCTCTTTTTTACTTTGGCGGGGTACTTATCGGGGAATGGGATGTCATTTCGATCATTCTTGCGATTCAGGTCATGTTCTTTGGATTCCTTATGCTGACGCTTCTCATAGTAGATGAGGCAGACAACGCTTTTGCGGACGTTTACTCTGCTGCGGTCTCGGCGCAGAACATTTTCTCAAAGCTGGGCCAGAAGCATCTGGTGGTCGGATTGACCGTGATAAGCGTATTTCTTGCAATGGTAGTAGTTTCAATCCAGCAATACGAGGAATTCTTGCTATTGATAGGGGCAATTTTCGTCCCGCTTTTTGGAGTAGTGCTTACGGATTATTACATCGTGAACAAACAAAGGTACACAGAGGAGATGTTCTACTCCAGTCAGAACAAGTTTGGAATCAAGGTGCCCGCGATAACTGCGTGGGCGCTTGGCTCGATAATAAACTACATGCTGTCACCGTTGTCACCCCTATACATACCTCAACTTCCTGCAATAGGGGCGGCCATTCCGAGCCTGGCAGCAGCGTCGCTCATCTATCTTGTAATACTAAAGATATGGTCACCCGCCAAGGCAGTCAGAAAAACCTGACGCGCTGTCAAGGCCGCAATAACTTCCACCGGATCAATCCTTGTGAGAGTGCCCACGAATCAGTGCCTAATACAAGAAAATCCTGCTTCTATGCTGTTCTTATGCGGCATTGAACAGGAAGAAGCATGCGATGGTACCAGGCTTTAGATTTTCATACGGGCTGCGATACCCAGACGAGCTCGAAACCTCTTAAAGCGCCCCGGTCATGGAGTCTATTTTCATCCCCCAATAGGGCTGTAACTGGACAATAACGTAATTCTCTGTATATGTTTCATATGTCTGGTTGGAGGAGATGAGAAACTGTGTGGGTTGTGTCAAGATGTCTCATGGGTCGGTAGAGTTGGATCCGGTGTTTTTCTTCGCCGTGATCTTAGCAGAGGATATCAGGGAAATCTCCAACTATCGTTGAACCATGATAGTTTCCGGCGGGTATGGATCAAAAAGCAACTAGTGAGAATTTAATTTATAAATAACGAGAATTGACTGAGGTGTGCAGAACATATGAGGCTACTTGAATATCAGGGAAAAGAGCTTTTTGATCAGTATGGGATTAGGGTTCCTCGGTCGCACCTTGCAAACACGGTCCAGGAGGCAAGGGAGGGTGCCAGAAAACTCGGATATCCGCTTGTATTAAAATCGCAGCTTACAGTCGGTGGCAGAGGAAAAGCCGGCGCCATATTGAAATGCAAGAGTGAAGATGAGCTCGTGACCAAGTTCAACGAGCTCTTGCACAAAGAAGTCAAGGGCGAGCTACCTCGCGGCATTCTGCTTGAAGAGATGGCTGACATCAAGCAGGAGCTATATCTTTCACTCTTCCTGAATAGGAGTAAGCGCTGCTATTCCCTCATCTCTTCAGCCGAAGGTGGTGTCGATATAGAAAGCGCTGGTAACAAGGTGGTGGTGGATATTCCAGTCGACGGTCTGACCCAGCAGATCGCTGAAAAGACGGCAGCAAAACTGGGTCTGAGCGGCAAGAGAGCTGTGTCGTTCGTCGATTTCACGACCAAATTATCAAGGTTGGTAGAAGAAAAGGAAGCTGAGCTTGCCGAAATAAACCCCGTCGCAGTTCTTGGCGATGATTCGTTCATGGCTCTAGACGCGAAGGTGATAATCGACGACAATGCGATGTTCCGCCATCCTGAACTGAAAAAGTACGAGCATGTTTCGGAACTGGAAAAGCAGGCTGAGGTGAGTGGCTTTTCACTAGTCGAACTAGATGGCAACATCGCCATAATTGGCAACGGTGCGGGTCTTGTCATGTCTACTCTTGACATGGTATCTGACGCAGGCGGTAAAGCAGGTGCATTCTTGGACTTTGGTGGGCGGGCAACAACAGAGACCATATACGAAGCATTGAAAGTAATTAGCAGGATAAGAAAAGTCGAGGCTATACTGGTAAACCTGTTTGGTGGGATAGTGAGGACCACGCTCGTTGCACAGGCAATATTGGATGCTTATAAAAACAACATTATCACGGTGCCAGTCTTTGCAAGGATCTCTGGCGCGGAATCGGAAAAGGCCAGGGAGATGCTCAATGGCAGCAAGGCGAAGCTCTATAATACTGTTGAAGGAGCAATACAGGCCGCAGTAACCGCAGTAAGCGGGGGGTCAAAATGACAACAACTCAAAAGCAATTCGACATATTTAGTATCCTTGAGGGAAACAGGGGAGACAAGGACTTTGGCAAAAAACCGGTAATCATTCAGGGGATAACCGGGAGCTATGGTTCGACCCATACTCGACTGATGAAGGCATATGGCACAAACATTGCTGCCGGGGTGACGCCGGGTAAGGGAGGCCAGGATTTTGAAGGAACGCCTGTATATGACACTATGGCCGATGCAGTTAAGGCAACCGGTGCACAGATATCCGGGATATTTGTTCCAGCTCCTTTCTTTCTAAAGGCGGCTATTGAAGCACTTGACAGTGGAATAAAACTATTAGTTGCGATACCGGAGCATGTCCCAATTCGCGACTCGCTGAAAGTACTGGAATATGCAAAGAAAAAGGGCGCAAGGATGGTCGGTCCGAACACCCCTGGTGTCATTGTGCCGGAGGTCATGAAGGTCGGCATCATGCCTGCACAACCCTTTAAGGCAGGAAGCACTGTCGTGTTCTCTCGAAGCGGCACTCTGATGTATGAGGTCTCGTACAATCTTACAAACAAGGGCTATGGACAGAGACTTGCCCTCGGAATCGGGGGGGACCCCATAAACGGCACTAACCTAATCGAGGCGTTCGATCTAATTAGGAACAGAAATGATGTCGACTCGGTTGTGGTTGTGGGAGAGATTGGTGGTGATGCTGAAGAACAACTTGCGGAATACATCCTGCAGACGTATTTTAACAAACCTGTGGTTGCCTATATTGCAGGAAGGGCGGCGCCGAAAGAGAAGAGAATGGGTCATGCTGGCGCAATAGTATACGGCAATTATGGTTCAGCGAAGTCAAAGGTTGACAATTTTGCAAAGGCCAACGTGCCTGTTGCAAAGCGTCCGGCAGAAGTACCCGAGCTATTGGCAAAGAAGATGCGCAAATAGAGACAACACGGGCATGAATGTAAGGCGATAGGTTCGCGCGGAGATCGATATCGTGTCTCCGCTTTGGCCCACTTTATTGATCAGTTTTTTGAGCCAGTAGGGCTGACATCACTAAAACTGCGCCCAGTATGCGCCTTTACAGTTGTTTCTGCTGTGACCTCCCGGAGCGGCTGACGCGTTACTCGCCAACGCTCATTATATTTCGAGTCAGTAGTTCTGCATGAACATTCTCTAGCTGACAGTTCAGAGTTGGGCGCACTTTACCCGCTTTGTACGCCATACTTTCACAGTTGGGTTCTCTGCGTTTTCAAGTCTAGACCGCACGGAGCAGCTAGGCGCAGAGGCTCTGGCCAGTAGACCGGTAAACACAATGTCTATTGCCCTGGCCGCATCTCTTTCCAAACAATCCAGCCCCCCACAGTCAAGAATTCCTGTTGTTGTTTTCAATCGTCTTCAATGTTGTGGGGGACTCGCCGGGCGCTCACCCAATTTGAGATGTGGCGTAGGAACGAAGACGACGCCGGCGACGAAGACGACGCCGGCGGCCCTTC
>DATLXY010000181.1:0-4486 GCA_035575335.1 Nitrososphaera sp.
CCAGTTCTGCTGCCCTCCTTTCAAGAACCATGTCTCAGATGACAGGGAGAAGCTGATAGCTAGCTGTTCCTGTCGTCAAGGACGGATGATAAAAATGAAAAATGGCAACAGCATGGCAGCAGACTTGTGCTAGTTGGTATAGATCTAATAAAGATAGAGAAATACAACAAGGGAAGGGCGGGCATGGCAAGAAAAAACTAACTAGTACTATTACTGCCTCTGCTTTTTTCCCTGCCATATCTCACATGTGTTCCTTTAGGGTTCTTCTGGTACAGCATGTATCCTGCATTGATCTCCTGCTTTACCATCCTCCCACCAAGCTTCTTTGCCTCGTTAATATAATAATCCTCTATAGATTCGACTGTCATAAACATGGTCGACATCTATTCTGCATTTTCTTTTGGAGCAAGTCCGCCGCTTATCCCTACATTTTTTATCATCCAATATTTGGATGGCAGTTTGAAAAGTACCAAAGCCGGGATGAGTGACGAGTAAAAGCTCTTGAGCTCGTCTGTCCTGTCGACGGCTATTTCAAAATGCTAGACTGCATTGTTGTTGCGGCATGACATCTTTTGTGTTGCCTCTCCTATGTTGTTCCTTCAAGTTTTCCCTTGACTGTCTGGATGGCCTGTTCTAGACCCTTCTTTATCTTCTCGTCAGCCTTGCCGCCGGAGAACAAGTCTGCGACCTTTCCCTCAGTCGGAATCTCGTAATCGATTGTGTGGCGAACATGTGTTCTATTGTTATCGCCTTCAAACTCCTGAATGCTCTCCCATTTCTTAAATGGCCCTTCTATCTGCTTTGTCACTAGTCTTCTGTCTTGCTCCTTTTCAGCGACCTGCAGTCGCATTTCCTGCCACGTCCCCATTTGCTGCCCAGCAACGCGCATTTCAGAACCTGGTTCATTCTTTGTGTCAGTGATGGCTTCGGACTCTTTTACAATGTCCTGTGGCCACGCTTCTTTGATCTTGTCAGGGTCCGTATAATACTGGAACACTTTGTCGATCGGTGCGTTAATCTCTACATCCTGTTGGATTCGAGTCATGGCAACGATATAGAACTATGGTATTTATCGGCTAGAGAACTCATGATCAAGACAATTATCTGACGTGCCTAGATAGTTTCGAGATCACTCATAAATAGTAGGGATCTCTGTGATCACCCTTCTCCTTTCTCCTGCGATCGCCACAGGTCAGTAGACTGACAAGACAGAATTCTTTTTAATTTCAGGTATGCGGCTTGCGTGCTTATCACTATTTTTCCTTATCCAGTACTACCACTATCACCGGCTTTTTTCCCTCTACTGCAGCAGCTGATGATGGTGGTATTATTGCGCCATTCTTGTCCTTCATCTTTTCCCTCAGCTTGTTCTTGTATTTTAGATTGCGAGGTTTTGTCCTTAGCCTGTACCCACAGCACGGGCACCACAGATCATTCCAGTTGATGAATATCTCGCATATCTGACAGCGCTTCTGTCCTGTAGAATACCTGCCTGCACCAGTTGGCTTTGGTGCTCTATGACGAATACAAATGCCTTTGCATGTCAATCTTGCATCTCCACCCTACAGAATTTGTACATTAACTATGGGGAGTTTACTAATTATTATATTAACTTTTATGAAATTTTTTCCTTGGATTCCTCAGCATGGATCCGGTAGCATCAGTCAAAACGATAGGTACTAGTGGTGTGGGTAAAGGTTGTTTCTTCTTAGCTATTGTTTGTTGGCGATATGGGATGGTGAAGACAGCTCCTTGGAAATGCCTATTCCCTAATCGCTCCGGTAAGGTTTGCCCCTGCTAGGCTGGCACCCGTCAGATCCGCGTTGGTCAGATTCGCATTGCGGAGGTCTGCGCCTCTCAGGTTGGCTTTTCTGGGGTTGGCTTCTACAAGGGATGCTGAATGAAGACTTGCCCCGTAAAAGCTGACGCTGTCGCAGTCGCATCCATCCAGTCTGGACCGGTGCAGGTCGGCACCATAAAAGTTTGCGCGTTTGAGGTTTGCCCGGCTAAAGTTAGAGTTTCTCAGGTTGGCTCCATGAAATATCGCACGCTCCATCTTTGCACAGTCAAAATCGCCCTCGTTGCTCGTACAGCCGGTAAAGTTTGTGTCGTTGCATATGTCACGCCTGAAATCCCGGTTGCTCATGTTCTGGCCGCTCAGTTTGGGCCTGGAAGCCGGTTCTACAGTGTTGCATGGTTTTGCGACACCGTAATTCATGTCCACAAAATATGTCATCCACTTGTCGTCGTCCTTCTTTGATTAAAGTCGTCATAGTAGTAGCAATACTCTTCAGGATGCGGGTGCAGCAATTTGGTCTGGTTCGAATAGTTTGGATCGTAGACAAAGATCTTGTCGTCTTTTCCGCTCCCTTCGTAGCCAATTGCGATTATCTGGTGATGACCCATTCCCGGACCCTCGTTATTCCTGTTGAGCATGCCATGCACCGCCGGCCTGCCATGGTTTATCTTGTCCTGTAGTTGCTGCAGCCTGCCGCCCCTCGTTTCCCGGATCCCCAGTGTAAGAATTCGTTTGTCCTCCAGCCAAAGAGGTTGAATGAAAGCTCGATCCACCTGTCGATCGTGTTCAGGGTTGAACTTTCCTGCATTGTGGAAATTCAGGTGCTAAGGACAGACCCTTCTATCGGCAGCGAGGTATCCTGCCAGATCTTGGCACCATTATAGAAATAATCCAACGCTGTATATACACCATGCCTCCGCAGCGGCCCCTGAAATTGATATGAACAGGCCCGAAAAAGCAGTAGTTGTCAAACTGTTTTCAAATTTGAAGCCGTGGACTTTGGGGGGTCGAACCTGGACATCATCTTTCTTCTTCTAGCAGGGGCGGAGCCGTGGCTCTTATTATGGCCTTGTGAGGGTTAATTTTGGCAGTTCCTGCTACGCTGCGAACACGTACTTTGGACATACCCTCAAATTAGGACTCATATTCAAAGCTCTCGCACATGAGACACTAAGAGAAGGCAAAACTATGCTCTTGTGCTGATGATGATCTTGTAGCTTGCAAGCGGATGTTTCCGTGTATGTGTGTTTATGCAGAGAGATATGGTATGATGATCTTGTTGACACGGTGGTAGAGAGAAGAACTTCCACACCATCACAGTAGTTGGACGCGATTTAGATAATCAAAATCATCCCGCTGCCATGATAGCCGCACTGGCAATGTGTGATGATGATTCGTTCTAGGCAGACAAGATAGAATCCTCTGATTGTATATGTTGTGCTGCTGTAGAGGCATCTAGATGCGACAGAATGTTGTTTCTGCTGTGGCATCGTTGGTGGTACTACTAGTACGGCATCCTTCTGTTGCAGCAGCTGCGTCAAAGTCGCTGAGGGTCAGCCACATCCTTTGAGTCATATGCCGCCACCCACACAAACGCGCGCATATGCGAATGGCTAGTATCACTCTAACTCGACATCACTTCGCCGGCAACTTATCTTACTTCTTCCTTGGTTTGGATTTCTTTGACTTCTTTGCGGCCATCGAATTTGTGAATGATGCGGATCTATAAAAATATCTCTAGGTTCGATAGGGCGCCGCTGCGGCTAGAGCAATGCGGTTCAAGAATAATAGATCTTGTTCTTCTTCTTTTTTCTAAGTCACATAGGCATAATTCCCGCGTAGTTGCAAACAAAGCCCAGCTGTACAACTGCCGGCACTGAAGCGATCACAAGCATCCTGGAATCATTCAGTATTAGCTTTATCCTTTCAATAAGCAGCGGCGTCACATCTTTGCTGAACAGTTTGTCAAAACGCTTTGCAATGTCTCTTAGTGCATAGTAGTGTTTGTCGTCCAGCACAATGCCCTGATCTTCGATGTCCTGAATTAGCAGATCCCTCATGCTTGCACCGAGGGAATTAAATTGCCGCAAAGCGTTCCCCAGAATGTCGCCCCGGATTGGCTTGTCATCGTCATTGTTACTCCTGCTGTTGTCGTTATTATTAATGTCAGTTGCATCTTTATACAATCTCTAAATCTCCAGTAATGCGGTGCTAAAGTAGCAGCAGTTACCAATATAATATATATTCGGTTATTAGTTCTGGTAATTTGACGGTAAATGAGCGATATACTGGCGACGGCATGAATGGTTTTTGAGCCTCAGCAAATTTACAAAGCCAACGGAAGGAAAAATCGTCGTTTCTGAATGTTTTCGGCACTAAGGACAGTGCCAAATTTACGAATTATGGCCTTACTGATGTGTATTGTAGAACATAATTTGCTTATTTCAGATTTATGCAAGAAAGCATATTTTGTCCGAGCTTCAGGAAATCAAAAACTATCCGGCCAGATAGAGTTGGACGAAGCCGTGTTTGGTGGCCGAAGGAAGTGAGGTAAACGTGGCTGGAGTGTCTAGGGAAAGGCCCTCCTATTTGTCATTTACATAAGAAGGAATGGCAGGGTCATCATCACGTTTCCAGTATCAGACAGCAAAAACAAGAAACATTGATTCCGTTGATTAGCCGACATAG
>DATLXY010000182.1:0-2125 GCA_035575335.1 Nitrososphaera sp.
GCATAGTTCATGTCATATTCTGACATTGGAGATGACAGTAGTGAGAGGAAGTAGTTGTATATCAACCTGCAGCCGTCAATTGCCTGCTCTAACACGAGTTCCTGCTCTTTCGTTGGATATAGGCGGAACTTGTAGTTGAGCATTTTTTTGTTGTCGTTGTTGTTCTTGTCGTTGTTTTCTGTACACATCACTACTACTATTACTATTATTTAACGACTCAGGCACTTTGGCGGTAGGGTAATTTGGTAGGGTAGTGGGTGGTGGGTGGGAGATAGAATAGGAGATTCATTGGCGGGAACCACATTCGCCCAACCTCTAGAGAGGGTGTTGGGGGGTTTTCTTTGGTTCCCGTACCCTCCATCTTGATAAAAATCTTGTTTCAAGCCGGGGAGGAAGAAGGAAGGAACATTTGCTTGTTTCGTTCATAGTTCGCAATGTGCTCTTCAAGCTGCAACGTAAGCCCGATGCTGTCCAAGCCTTCCAATAAGAGCTTTTTGCGGAACTCGTCGATCTCGAAGTACATCTTGCGCTCACTACTATTACCACCACCTACTACGATGGTCTGCTTCGGAAGGTCAATTTCAATGTCAAGGTCCTCATTCTTAAACAAAAAGTCAACCTCTTCGGGCTTGAGTCTGACTGGCAATATGCCGTTCTTGAAACAGTTGTTGTAAAAAATGTCTGCAAATGAAGGCGCAATTATCGCTCGGAATCCATAGTCGAGTATAGCCCACGCGGCGTGTTCTCGTGAACTTCCGCTACCAAAGTTGTCACGAGTAAGCAGGATCTGCCGCCCTGCGTATTTTGGATTATTCAGTACGAAATCGCTTCTTGGTCTGCCATCTCTGTCAAAGCGCCAGTCATAGAATAGGTACCTGCCAAAACCGGTCCTATGGATAAGCTTGAGGAACTGCTTTGGCACTATCTGGTCAGTGTCAACGTTGACCCTGTCAAGAGGCGTAGCCTTACTCTTAAGCACTGTGAATGGTTCCAACTCCTAGAGCCACTCCCTCACATCTACAAAGTGTCCCGCGATCGCGGCAGCAGCTGCCATTACCGGGCTAACCAGGTGTGTTCTGCCGCCGGATCCCTGCCTCCCCTCAAAGTTGCGATTCGAGGTGCTTGCGCAACGCTCACCGGGGGCGAGAATGTCAGGGTTCATACCAAGGCACATGCTGCATCCGGACTCGCGCCACTCAAATCCAGCATCCTTGAAAAGCCTGTCAATCCCGGCTTTTTCAGCTGCCGCCTTGACCCGCTGCGACCCCGGCACCACCATTGCTCGTACGTTTGGGGACACCTTTCTCCCCTTTACAACCACTGACGCTTCAATCAAATCCTCAAGCCTTGAGTTTGTGCACGACCCAATGAAGACTCTGTCAATCTTGATATCCGTCATTGGGGTTCCGGGCGTCAGGGCCATGTATTCTAGGGCGCGGAGTGCGGCCTTGTACTCGTTCTCGTTTCCCTTCGCAAACTCGTCGGGGTGCGGAACTGTGTCTGTGATATCGACTACCATGCCGGGGTTTGTTCCCCAGCTAACCTGCGGAGCCAGTGTGCTTACGTCGATGCTGATTGACCTGTCAAACTTTGCGTTTGAGTCTGTGCGAAGACCTTTCCAGTATCCGACTGCCCTTTCAAATTCCTCTCCCTTCGGGGCGTAGCGTCTGCCCCTGATAAAGTCAAATGTCTTATCGTCAGGTGCAACGAGACCCGCACGGGCTCCGGCCTCAATTGACATATTACATATCGTCATGCGGTTTTCCATTGAAAGCTCTGATATGGCGCTGCCGCGATATTCAAGTACTGTGCCAGTTGCTCCTGCGGTTCCTATCGTCCTAATCATATAAAGTATCATGTCCTTGGCAGTCACTGCATGACCGTTCCTGCGCTTGCCCTCAAAGTTTATCGAAAAAGTCTCGGGCTTGTCCATCCACAACGTCTGTGTTGCAAGCACATGTTCCACCTCGCTTGTACCAATGCCAAGTGCCAGCGCGCCGAACGCGCCGTGGGTAGAAGTGTGACTATCACCGCACACTATGGTGGTGCCCGGCAACGTAAGTCCAAGTTCAGGGCCAATAACGTGTACTATGCCCTGATCCGGGCTGTGCATGTCAAATAATGT
>DATLXY010000183.1:0-5246 GCA_035575335.1 Nitrososphaera sp.
CGAAACGTGACGTTGACTTTCTATATCCCGGAAGGCGGCAGCAAACACCTAGAGTATCTTGTTTATACACTTCTCAAATACAACGTGTCCAAGGCCGTCTTTTTCTTGGAAGACGCATTTTCAGAAAAGCATCCCATCATGGTAGAAGCGCTGAACCACCTTGGATACACAGTCAGACCATGGACAAATACCAGCGAATACGACAAGAGCTACCCTCCAACAACCTTCAACAATATTGCCCTGTCCGATAGAGAAATCCTAGCTCAGAACAACAAGATTGCATACGCGGTATCGTTCCTTGAAAATGGGATACACTACTGGAACTCTAGCATAATCGCATTCACTCCCAGAGACCCGCCTAGGTTTCACTTCAGCAACGCGTTGATGGAAAATGTACTGAACATTAGAGGCACTACCCGATTTACGGATACCAACGATACCGATTCAAGCAATGTACTGGATCCAGACTACCCCAAGAAGCTGAGCATGAGTATGTCAGAACGGCTAACCCGCACGCTATCCACCAGATTTGATAGTGAAGCAGATCCTAGGACAGACCTCATCATTGCCAATGGGAGTTGGACTTTAAGCAGCCTGCATGCCAGATACCCAGATGCCCTGATATTGCTGCCAGGAGGTGGCAAGAGCGGTGGTGGTAATGACGGGGGCAGGTTTATGATGAACAAGACAATAATTCTGGAGGACGATGCCCGGCTGAGGATCGCGAATGAAAAGCTGCTTATCAGGTCAGATCCCTATGATGTTCTGCCAAGAAGGCTTGATGTCGATGGAGCCAAGATCTCAATAATAAACTCGACGGTTACCTCATGGGACTCTGAAATGAACGCCCCTGACCGCAACCCGTACCACCCAAGACCATACCTTGTGGCGAGAGACGGAGGAATAATGGATGTGATAAACTCCTCGATAATGTACCTCGGGTTCCCCCTCGGAGGCATATCGAATGTCGACAACGCCCGAGCCGCTCTTGAGTACCGGAATACAGGGAATTTTACTATCGCCAATTCTACGATCGCCCACAACTACTACGGATTCTATACTAGCAGGGTCGAGAATTTTAACATAACAAGCAGCAAGATCTATGCAAACGCCTGGTACGGGCTCGATCCCCACACCGGTTCGGGAAATTTTGTTGTAGATTCAAACCACATCCACGACAATGGGAACCAGGGGTTTATATGCTCAAAGTATTGCTTTAATGTGACCGTAACCAACAACCTAGTCGAGTACAATAGAGAAGGGATCGGGCTGCACTGGCTCACCAATTCTAGCAAGGTGCAGAATAATGTTGTGAGGTACAATGATAAGTATGGAATCTATATCGACAAACAATGCTATGACAATCTAGTCGCAAACAACACTGTGATAGGGAACAAGGACGGCATCGGCATTCTTGACAGATCGTACAACAACACCCTTCTCTACAATGTAGTAAAGAATAACGAGGTCGGATCCATAGTAGTTGATGAATGGAGCGCTACCGGTGGCCTCCCGAACAATATAGAGAACGCGATGGTCGTTTCATAGGAGCGCCTAGATATAAAATGCGTATTAGCGATAGAGCCGCATACTATCCCGCATATATATGAGCACGGAAAGGAAGACCCCCTTCAGGCGCGACCAGGCTCTCAACGACGCGACCGGTGGCCAGCTGGGGGAGGAGCCGAGACCCGATCCATACCCGGAGAAAGACCCAAGAAGGGAGATGTCCAGAAGAAAGTCAAAGCAGATCTAGGAGACTTTGACGAATTTTTTCTCCCGATTCGTTTTCACTTACTGATGGCAACCTGCAGAAGTTGTGACTATGAGTGACGTCCTCCATGCGCTCGCATCTGTTGCACATCCACGTGATGTACTCTTTGCATATGTTGCAGTGTGAAGTCGGGGTAAGATATGATCCGCACGCCCTACACGAAGTCTTTGTCATTATGTGCTTGAAAAATATGACGAATCCGCCTTTGAACCTTCTTGTACACCAATGTTGAAAGTTTGGTCGGGTGTTTATCGATCAGGACGCGTGTTAATTGGCCAACAAGAATTGCTTTAATTCCTGGTCTCCCATCGTACACGATAGCACTTTATATCGTCAAAGCCAGGCCCAAAAAAAAAAGACAATATGGAAAGCCTGAGAAAAAGAGTCGACTCTGGCAGAACCTCCAAGCTAAAGCCATTTGGCAAAGAGCTGCAGCGCAGCCTTGACAACGCAAGAGTAGACGATGATTATGCTTACTGGGTCGAAGAGGATATTGCTCGCCGCCACTGGCGATGGAAAGGGATGGTGTTCTTGACCACTATTTCGACGACATCTCCGTCGAGCTGGTCGAACCGGAAGAACAGGGCTGGAACAAAATAATGGACAAGCCGGCTATGTGGAATCGCCAGACACGCCAACCTAGCCAAACCATAGACTGCTCATCAGCCTGCCAAGCTGTTCCACCTTGATTTGACGGCTTGCGCTCGCAAGTCAGGAGAGATCAAAACAAGATACTTCGTCAGAACAAACCCGACAGCTGCTTCAGCATACCGTCGTTTGCCGTAACTACATATGACAAGCGGGTCTTGACGTCAAGGTCTGAATCCAAGACAGAACCAGTATGTGAATACACCTTGGCTCCTGCCTCCTTTGCTATCAGGTACCCTGCTGCGATGTCGGTCGGCCGAATCTTGCCCCGCAGGTCAATGTATGCATCCAGGAACCCTCTTGCGAGAAAGCACATTTCAAGCGCGTTTGCACCAAACTGCCTGGTGTGATCTGACTCTGCGATTATTGGCGCCAGCCGCTCCACCACAGCTGGTTTTATGCCTGACATGTTAATGCCAATCGTCGGGTCGGGAGGGCTCTCTTTTCGCGCGTGGATCCTCTTGCCGCTGTTTACAAACGCACCCCTGCCCTTTGAGGCGTAGTAGAGGTCACCCCTTGCAAGGTCGATTATTGCTGCGTCGGTTACGGCGCTCAATTTGAAATCGGTAGCATAGGCGATAGAGCAGCAGTAGAACGGGATGCCGCGCACTGCGTTAGTGGTTCCGTCTATGGCATCCATGATCACATAGCCTTTCCTACCTTCGATCCTGCCGCACTCTTCTCCTATCACCGTGGCATCGACCTTGTGTTTAGTCAAATGGTCAATGACCGTTTTTTCTGCGACAAGGTCTATCCTCCGGGACATGTCTCCTCCAGCGCCTCTCCCCATCTGCTTGTTTGCTCTGGCGGTACCGGCGAGGCCCAAGGTCTTCATGTGAACCTGCCTGCAGGCCTGCTTCAAGATATCTACTATCGTCATGGATATAGGCACCCTTCAACATGAACTCAATAAAAGATTATGTATCTGTGCACGTACGCGCCCTGGGACTTGGCCGGTTCGGAGCTACATCCAGAGGAGGGCATTTAACGCAAAGAAGCCAGGGACGCCGGACTGTTTAAGGTTATATCATTGAATAGCGAAATTATTATTGTGTTGGGAACTGCTGCAGCACATTCCCACAGTTACGATTCTAGTCTGATGGAGAGACTACTCTTCAAGGTAGCTAAAAAATGGGTCGCTGGCTATGACGCAGACAACGCGATCAGGGTTGCTCTTGATTCTAACAGCAGAGGCAGGCTTGCCATTGTGAACTTTCTTGGCGAAGAGGTGGTCGATGCGAGTGTAGTCGAAAAAACAGTAGCAGAGTATCTTTTGCTGATGCAGCTGATGCACAAACGAAATGTCCGCGGCTGTATTTCTGCCAAGCCTACACAGCTTGGCCTCGCAATAAGCTACGATCTCTGTTTGCAGAATTTCAAGAAGCTTGCGTCACGAGCCAAGGAGCTTGGACAGTTCCTGTGGATAGACATGGAGTCGACCAAGGTCACCGAGGATACGATAGCCATCTACCTACAAGTTCGTGATCAATATAATATGACAGGCGTTGCCATACAGTCATACTTGCGCAGGAGCGCAAGCGATCTCTTGCATATAATTGAGCAAGGCGGCATAGTAAGGCTTGTAAAGGGAGCGTACCACGAACCGGAGGAGCACGCGTTCACATCAAAGGAAGAGATCGACGCCAACTATCGCAAACTGATGAAGATGTTATTTGAAAGCAAGAACTATTTTGCGATCGGAACCCATGATTCAAAAATGATCGAGGAGGCGCTCAGGCTGAGCAGCAGCGATGGCAATTCAAAGTTTGAATTCCAGCTGCTGATGGGAATACGCGACGAGCTTAAGGCTAGCCTTGTCGAGAAGGGGTTTGTAGTTGCGGAGTACATCCCCTATGGCAGCCAGTGGCTCCCATACTCTGTCCGCAGGATAAGGGAGCGCAGGCGCAACCTGCTACTGCTGGCTAGGTCTCTCATTCAACAACAATAGTCTGGCTCTGCTCTCGCATGAACTGCGTGAGGTAGTGCGGTCCGCCCGTCCCCCTGCCGGTGGTTCCAGAATCCTTCCAGCCGCCGAACGGCTGGCAGCCCACCATTGCGCCGGTAGTGGCGCTTGCCTGCCTGTTCACATACACTACGCCTGCCTCAATACAATCAAGAAACTCTTTGATCTCTTCCTGTTTGCCACTGAATATCCCGGCAGTCAGCCCGTAATCCGAATCGTTTGCAAGCTTGATCGCCTCGTCAAAATTTTCATAATCTGCCACGCAGAGGATCGGGACAAACATCTCTTCCTTAAAGAGTCGGTGCTTTCTTGGCAGACCTGTCACAATCGTCGGCTCCACATAATAGCCGTGCTTTAGGTCGCCATCTGTTCTGACCGATCCGCCAACCAGAATCTTTCCGTCCTTTTTTGCTATCCTGACGTACTGCTGGTATTTCTTGTAGGCATCCTTGTTGGCCAGCGGACCGACAAACGTGCTAGGGTCAAGCGGGCTTCCGACCGGCAGGCTCTTTGTCTTTTCGACAAGTCTCCTCACGAACTCGTCTCTCACATTCTTATGCACGTAGACCCGCGAGCATGCGCTGCACTTTTGGCCAGAGTAGCCAAATGCGGCCTTCATGACGCCGTCGACTGCTTTGCCAATGTCCGCAGTCTCGGTCACTATGGCAGGGTTCTTGCCCCCAAGCTCGGCTATCAGCGGCCTCGGTCTTTCCTTACTGAATTCTCTAGCCATGCTGTAGCCAACATCTCGAGAGCCTGTAAACGCAATGCCGGCAACGTCCTTGTTGCGGACGAGCTCGGCACCAATCTTGCTGCCGGAGCCGATTACAAGGTTGAAGACGCCGTCAGGAAGACCGGCTT
>DATLXY010000184.1:0-6623 GCA_035575335.1 Nitrososphaera sp.
AGAGCAAGCGCCTATCGCTATCACGTATTTCGGGTCCGCATATGGTCATAAACAAGCCTCAACATCGGTGCCATCTTCCTGTTGACGGTTCCAACTACGAGTAAATCGCACTGCCTCAGCGAACCGAACGCCTAAAGCATGTCAAATCTTTCAACGTCATACCTTGTACTTGATGTCGCGCAAAGCTCTACACTGCAGCATTCAGTTTCTAGACGGACAGGCCACAGCGAATAAAGCCTTCCCCAGTTGACCGCGTATCCGAGGGGCTTATCCGGAACCTTTACTAGCACGTCTTCCAGCTTGCCTACAAACTCATTCGGCACTGGTTTCGACCATCGGGGGGAAATTTCATCGGGCTTGGTGAACCTTACATTCCAAATGGTAAGGGACGTTACGCAACCACGCCTGCTACTGTACTGCAGATCATTTTTTCATCCTTCTATGTCAAGCTACTCTGCGCTATTACCTTTCAATTTCAATTGGCCAGATGTTCAGGCCCTAGTATATCACTGAAAGGTCGGCAAGCTAGCTCTTTCAAGCAGGTGGGGGCAATGCAAGCCTATTCCTCAGTGATGGGGGACTTATGCTCTTCGACCTCAGTCGCTTACGATGTAGTGACCAAGCGCGCCCGCTCCGGACTCTACCATGCTACAGGCCTCCCTTGGCTGCCACTTGAGGGTTGGTGGGAGTTTGGCCCTGACACTACCTCATTTTGGTTGTTCTCAAGACACTGTCTGATTATGTTCATGCTTGATCTCATACATCGGAAGAATGCTCCTTGCAAAGGAGCCGCCGGCCTTTGATGTTACCACTTCAAAATCGATCTTGCTGTAAACTTCGTAAGGCACCCTTTTTCTGACATCATAATTTACTCCCAACGCTCTGAGTAGCGACCCCGGCACCCCAATATCGATAGCTTCCTTGGTGCTGGGAACCCTCGCCTTCGCTTCGCTGCCTGAACAGCGGATTGTCGTAAAATATCTTGAAGCATTCAGGCAACCTCCTATTCTCAAAATAGTCAATGAACTCGAGCACTCTGTCTTCAAAGCCGTAAGGCGGATCATTTCTCATACCGCCTAGGATGAGCCAAGCGTGGGTTATCCTGTTTCCCGATGCCATGTCTGCAAGCTCTACAGAGCTCCCTTTCGGCTGTCAGCCACATGAACACTGTCGAGTGCCCAGTAAAAATCCCATAGATGGCAAGCCAGTAAAGAGTGTAGTGGATCCTGTCGATCTCCGCCATGATGGCGCGGAGATATCCCACCCTTTCTGAAACTTGAATGCCTACGAGATCCTCGACTAGCAGACAGTAGGAATACAGTATGTTGCTAGAGTCGTCTATGACCAGCGTTTCAATGTGCGGGACATTCTGGACACATGTCCTGTATTTTTGACATCTTTTCCTCGCCGCGCTGGACGTAGCCTACACCGGGTTCTGCATGCACAACGATGTCCCCGTCAATGACCACTATTATCCTCAGGCGGCTTGCACCGGGATGCTGCGGCCAGATGTTCAGCGTCATGTACCTGTCGGTGTCCTGAAGCCGTTTTATTGTCAGCCCTGCCTCCACAGCGCTGTCGCCAATGCCGCCAACGCTGTCCGCACTTGCAACCATCAAGAACTCCTTGCAGCATGTGATAAATTGATTGCAAAGCAAGTCTTCTGCGACTCCTAATACACATTTTTGCCGAGCCTTGTCTATGGTACCTGCAGAATGAGTAAGGTTTGGCATTCATGTCGCACAGGAGCAGATCAGCCCCTATGGCCTTTTGAACGATGTTATAACAATGGTCAAGTATGGTATTGAACGATGTTGGTCGAGTGATGACTATATGCGTTGGTGGTACACGGGAGCTGCTGGAGGGGCAGCGTAGCCATGGCTTGAGGCGCCCCTTGCAAGAGCAGGAGCGACTGCGCCTATATTGCGCTAAACCCCGCGATCGTCGCTCAGGTGTTGACACTTGGATAAATGTTTCCAAGCGAGTATTTTTGGGAGTTGGAACGGGAGAATCGCTAAACGGTGCCCTCAGGGAACGACTGGCCTTCGACTCGGCAGACGCTGGAACGGTTAGAAGGAGCGATCAAACTCATCAAGCTGTTCTGGACAGAGGAGCGGGTGACATTTAGGGGAAAGTACTATCAAAGATTCAAACCTCTACGCCAAACCGTCGTAACCGATTCCGATCTATGTAGCTCGGCTTGTCAGAAGGGCAGCCATGCTTGGCAGCGAGGTAGCAGACGGCTCTGTGACGAAGGATGCCAATGCCGGGTTCATAAAGGAGAGGCTGCTCCCTGCATTCAGGGATAGTGCGAGAGAGGCCGGGAGGGATCCAGAATCTCTAGTTAGGGTGTTGTTCTTCCCTCCATCGTACGACCCTGACAAGCAAAAGGCGCCGAAATAGATGGGCTATTGGAGAGGGACTATGATAAAGGCGTTCTTTGATGCAAACTATCCTGAGCCGAGAAAGATCGAGGAGGCAGCGGTCAGGTCGTGGGGATTGGCACCGTGGAAAAGACGACGGCAGTAGTATCTAACGCGGAAGAAGCAATAAAAAGCTGTACAAATACCTCCGAGTGGATTTTCACCGATGTAGTCTCGATAAATTCCATTTCTGACAGGGAAAGTTTTGTCAGGCGGCTATCAAAAGAAATATCGCCGGCGTTTAACGTTTCTAGTGCGGCCAGCGCCGCCTAGAAGACCTTTTCGAAAAACCGCGTCGCAAAGCTCCTGTTATCAGTTCCTGCCAATCATCGAAATTCTAGAGAGCGGCTGTATACCATTCCTTGCTAGCCTACCGGTGGTTCTTCATTACAGAATTACGTGTGTCTTGTGATATTGTCAGCAGGAGTACAACACCCAACTCGTGTCCATACAGCAGCGCGTTTTCGTACAACGTGCGACTTATTATGACGAAGGTGAAGAAGAAGAGGATACGCGCCCGTCCTTTACTATTGTCCGGTAAAACAGGTCCGCAATAACCGGCAGCTCTAGATAGTCGATCAGTATTGCAATCCAGGCAGCGTAATAGGGGATCTCGACTTCATTTGAAGTTCCAAAGAATGTGTCGTAAACGACTTCGTCAGTTATCCAAAATATATGGAACACCTGCACGAGCAGCATGACAAAGAACAGCCCACTTCTGGCAGTCAATTCGCACTTGTACATGCTCAGACCGTAATAGGTCAGTCCAGAAACTAGTGCTGGCACCTCTATGTAATCTATGATTACAAAGAAAACTAGCAGAGGGCCGTTAACCGTTAGGCCCATGGCACTGTCGCCAGTTATGCGCTTGATGACGATATCGGCCGTGAGCCAGTAAAGGTGCACTAGCTGGAACGAAATCAGTACAAAGGCTATCTTGAGGTTGAGGTTTTCGTATCTCTTCCAGAATCCTACAAGCTTTTGTACAGTGCGAGACATGATAATTTTCCCTATCTATATTATTCATCAGCATATGCATGTAAAAAGATTGATGTCTATGCTTCATGTGGAAACAGATGCTAGAAGGGATCGCGCTAACCATTATGTGGAATAGACGCCTTACATCTTCATGGCATCTAGAAAAGAAGAGCGAAAGGAAGAATCAGGTACCTCCACCATGACCGCAACACAACGACAGAGCGAACAACAAGAGATCGTGAACAGGACACTTGAGGAAGCGAAAAACAGTACGAGGAAGGCGATGGAGGAGGCCAGAAGAGACATTTCCGCGCACACAGCATCGTTTAACGAATATCAGGAACAAACGATTAATGCCGCAAGAGATGTCGCGGAAAACTATCTTGAATCTCAAAAAGAGATGATCAATTCAATGCAATCATCATGGGTACCATATATCGAGAACATGTATAGCATGTATTGGAGTGGTTTGACATCTCCGAGAAGGATGACTGAAATTTATGCGAGGATGGCAAGGAATTTTTCAGATAATGCGATTGCATCAGTCCGGCTGACAAACAATCTATTGTTTGCGAACATGGAAGCTTCCAAGGCATTAATACAGTATGCAAGGGATAACATCAAGGAGCTTAACAGGATGGGGGTAAACGCTGTCAAGACTTTTGAAGACGCATCAAGGAGCTATCAAGAAACGATAGGGGGAGGCGCTGGAGAAGAGAGGCGCCGGTCCTAGGCGGAATATGCATCAGCGGGAGCCATGGTGGCAGACCCCATGACAAACTCGATGTTTGGGTCTTCGCTCAGCAACCTGTCCAGATCCGCTATGCACACATGAATGCCTTAATCCTGATCGTCTTGTCACTTTCGCCCCAGCCGATCCATCGAAACTTTTGATATATCCGCTCTTTTTTCCTGTCCATGTCTGTTCCTGCTGTATATACGATCTTAAGCATCGCGCTCCCTTCCCGGTCCTTGTAAGTAGTCTGGTAATTGAGTACGGTTAAGAACAATCTCTGGTCGACTTTTGGAAATAGCAACGATGCGTTGCGAATAAAAGTTTCGTAATCATGCCTAATAGCTGAAGCATTAGCAGTTGGAACTCTTCATGCCCAATGGATGGAAAGTATTTGTATTAACGTTTCCAGTTAACTACGACCGTTAGTTACAATAGATACTATGACAGGCGGGGCAATCTGTATTGACTATGACTGTGTGTTGGCAGCTACCCGACTGTACCAAGCTCCGACCGCCAAATGGTGGAGCTTGCAAACTAGATATCATTTCCCCTTTTAATACACGGTTCATCGAATCGAACCATTCGGAGATTGATGTCTTTGTCATCGACCACGGCTACATTTATGGTGAGACTACGACATAATGGACTCCGGATTTATCTGGTATGCTCTGAATGTTTTGTTGCTATGCTCGACAAATTGGTAATCGAGCTAGTGATTGTTCTATGGTTCCATCTTTGCTCCTGGCATTGAAGAGTCAAGAGGATGCGCATGAGCAGGCAAGGGACTGAACCCCTATCAGAACAGCTAAACGCTCAAGAATAACAGCAAATAATTCAGGTGTATTTGAGTGGTGGCGCAACACTGGGAGTAATAGCTAGTCTGGCGGATGGTGTTATTTTCGTTGTAATGATAGCATCAGCAGAATAACCATCGGTTGAGCGAAAGCGAAAAACTCGAACTAGATCGTTGCAGGTATAAGCATTGAAAAAAGTATCGTTAGCCTTTAATCAAATGCGAGGTATTGATGATTGTTGATGTGGAGTTTTGGCATCTACCTGATGAGGATTGCCGACTATCTCTACGGCCGGCGCGCGAGAAAGAAGTGCGACGTCTGCGGCAAGAAGTTTGGCAATATTGATGAAATGGAGATCCACCGGCGAAACCTGCATCCGGACGCAGTCACAACCTAGTGGTAAAGGCAGGAAAACCCGGGCAGTCGCAAGGCTGCCTGAGGCTAGGGCCATTGATGCCCGACCAGTCTCGCATCACGTGCACGTACCTGCCTAGCGGTGCTTCTCATGGCTGAATATTGTCAGAAGTGCTGCATTTTTGGCCGCCAACTCAGCCGTCTTTATGCTTTCGGCGCTACCTATTACGATCACGTCATCTTCCTCGGGTCTGAGGTTTGCTGACAGCATCTTACGCACAGCCATCTCTTTCTTTAGCGAATCCTGACTGGTCGCCGGCATGGTGAACCTACCTTCCTTGAAAATAAGAGTGGTTGCGCCGGTGGCACCCATCTTTATGGCCGCATCGCGCTGTTCAATGCCCGATTTGACTGCAAAGGCGAACCCCTTGACAAGGACCGCATAGTTGAATGTTCCAAGGGCTATAGAGCATTTAGGCAGAGCCATCTCTGCAGGCATTGCTTCCAAGATCCCTCTGCATATGCCTCTGCCTTTGGCGGTCATTTTCGTCCCGCTGTTCGACGTCTGCACAAGCCCGTTCATCTTCAGATGCTTTATCAGCGTCTTGACCGTCCCTTCTCCTAGCGCGAGGCCTTCGCATAACGCGTTCCTGCTGGTCTTGCCATTTCTCTCTATTAGCTGGAGGGCAACAAATACATGCACGACATCAAAAGAAAGCGCTCTGCTTGGGGCGTACCTGCTTGCGACCCTCTCGAGCGCTTTGATGTACATCTGCATTTTCTGATTAGCAGAGTATCTTGCAAAGATTTAATCATTGTCTCCGGGTTGGATAAACCATCCGATTCTTTATATAATGCCCATCTATATCTGAGGTGGAATGTCCGAGATCCATCATCAGATCACAAGAACAAGTGCTGGTGTACCCAAGATGGCAATCGGAATCCTTCTTGGAGTACTAGCGTTTGGAGTCTTTATGGTGGGATTTGACCAAGGCGAAATCTTTGGGTTCACCGTTCCGGCAGATGGCAGCGGAGGCGAACCCGGAACAAACTGGGCTCACGAATTCTACCATGACATGAGGCATGCCGCAGGATTTCCGTGCCACTAGCTTTTTTGATCTCTTATGAGGACCGTCACTTTTATTGCTATCACTCTCATTTCTGGCGCCATTGCCGGCACGATCCTCGGCGTCGTAAACCAGGTTGTAGTGGAACCATACATCGCGCGTGCGATAGAGCTCGAGGTGGAAAACGCCCAGCAGAGCGGAGAAATCATAAACCCGATAGAATTTGCGGCCTACAGGTTCTGGCAGAGAGGCGGCGAGGTTGTAGCTGGAA
>DATLXY010000185.1:0-3620 GCA_035575335.1 Nitrososphaera sp.
ATTCGCGCATCCTCGCACCGACAGTGTTGATTATCTTGTCAAGCTCGTCAAGCGTGTTTATTGACTGGATGATGTGGAGGTCGAGCCGCTCTGACGCCTCTTTTACCCTTGAAGAAGAAAGGCTTATCGCAAATTCCCGGAGTGCCTGTACGGCTTCCCGCTCGTTGTTAGCGAACCCTGCCTTTACGATATAATCGGGCTTGGTTCCTTGAATAGACTGCTGCTCCTCTTCTGACATTGTCTGGCTGTTAAGTCCCGACTGGCGAAGGACTGCCGTGACGCTTGCGTCATTTGCGCTCACGGAGTCAAAGGATCGCAGCTTTTCAATGAATGGCTTGATTTCATCAGGAGTAGCACCGCTCCTTAGCAGCCTGTACGATCTGATCGCATTTTCGAACTTTTTTGATGCCACGAGACTGCCGCTCTGATCAAACGCGGCCACGCCTAGCTCGAGGAGCACTACAGAGCAGTGGTTGTTTGCCATTCGCAGAGTCTAACTATACGGCCATTAAAAAAGCTAGGGTTCGGTCTCGCCTCTATCTACAAGTAACTTACTTGCGCCGATTCCTGGGGCTGCTGGTTCCTACCTCATCGGGACTTCATTGCTTCATATTCGTTCCTTGTGGACTGCCGAACCGCAGTAGCCCTTTCAACGATGGGTGACCTAGGCAATCACGTCGCGCTCCATCCCTAGTTCACATCCTGGACACAGCGGCAACGGCTATATGCTGTACACATCCCGCGCGTACACTCGGATCCTCTTTCTGTATTGCGTAAAAGGTGTTGTGTTGATGTATCTCGGGTTTCAGATTTTGAAGGCTGAAGTACTGCTTCTTCCCACGCTGCACCGTATTTGACTTGAGATTCGGGCTTGTGATAGGGCCGCGAGTTCATCTTTTACCGATAATCTTTCCCTTGATGATTATTACTGTGTCAGTACAAACTCCCAGTCTGATCTTCCCGGGGGGCCACAGCTGCGTTCGGCCCGCAGGCCGGCAGGAATATAATTTTTGAAATTTTGTGCGATAATTGATTGATACAGACCTTGCCATGCCGGTCTTGTTTCATGGTAAGCTATTTCGTAAAAAAAGCTATCATTATTACCTCATTGGTTGATACCATATAGACGTATGGGCCTTGAAGCCGGCGACAGGAAGGAGCTAGAGTTGCTCATCAGGGCGGCAGCCCAAGACCCAAGCGTGGTTATAGGACTTGCGTGCAAGATGGTGCCAACTCAGGGCAACATCGAGGATTTTGCATATGGACTTGTTTCAGGCATGGTAATGGGCAACTTTATCGCACAGTTCCAGATCAGGAATGGCAGGCAACCTGACAGGGATGAAACTGCTGACATTCTGTCGATAATGATGGCCAAGATGCCCCGCCTCCGCAAGTCGATTATGAAGCAGTTTGAGCTGCGCTAGGAGAGAATTTGACCACTCCGCCAGCTGTTACGGTTGAGCAGAATCCTTTGTAGCGTCGCGAGGCTGTCTGCTGTATTTCTGCGGTCCGTGTACGGACAGAACATACCACTACACGCATATAAACACACCCACTTTCCCAAGGCATTTGTTGGCTGGACATCGGAGTTACCCATGTGCACGTGTGTACGGTCAAAAACAGCGAACAGGATGCCTCGACACCCCTCAAAATAAATGATTCTGGCCCGGTGGGAAGGCATGACCCTTTCTATTCAAAATATGGTAAAGGTTTATCTAACGAACTGCATGATTATGTTCTGCTTTGCTTGATAAGGACAGCAAGTCCAGGCTCCCAGTCGCGATTAAAGATGTTCTCATCATCGGGATCGGCGTGGTCGTCGTATGGCTTGTGATTTGGGTAAGCTTTGGCTCAAACCCATTCTATGTGGTTTCAAGCGGCAGCATGGAGCCCACCCTTATGGTAAACGATGTGCTAGTCGTCAGGGATGGTGGGTCGTGGGAGGACTTGAAAGTCGGCGACATTATTGTCTTCAACAGGCCCGATGGTGAGGACAGGGTCATTGTCCACCGTATCATAGACATCGATATAGATGCTGACGGTGAGCGCGTGATCAGGACAAAGGGCGACAACAACCCGGCTCCGATACCGGGAACAGACTATCCTATTAGAGAACACAACTACATCGGCAAAGTAGTATATGTGGTGCCCGGTGTTGGCGTTGTGACCAAGATAATAAGTCCGCCTGTCAACTATATCATAATCGCGATAATTCTAGCAATCCTGTTTTTTAACAGACTCGGCAAGAAGGACACCAAAGACTCACCGGCGACTGACAGCAACAATACTAGCGGCAGCGGCCAGACACCGGCATGAAGTCCAAGACTGCCTACCTTACTTTCAACACGCCGACAAGGCGTGCGTTCATCAATATCACCCCGCAAGTAGCAGAAATAGTCTCAGAAAGCGGGGTGAAAGAGGGATTGTGCCTAGTCAACGCGATGCATATTTCCGCCAGCGTTTTCATAAACGATGACGAGTCCGGTCTGCACCAGGACTTTGAAAAGTGGCTTGAAAAGCTCGCGCCCTATTCGCCTGGGAGCTACCTGCACAACAGGACTGGCGAGGATAATGCCGACGCTCACCTAAAGCGGCAGATCATGGGAAGGGAGGTGGTCGTCGCTATAACCAACGGCAAGCTCGATTTTGGTCCGTGGGAGCAGATCTTCTATGGCGAGTTCGACGGAAGGAGGCAGAAGCGTGTTCTTGTCAAGGTCATAGGCGAGTAGACACAATAATATCTGTAACGTATCTTCAATACGCCCGGCACACTGCGATTTTAGCAGCGGAAGGGTTGATTCTACTATAATAGGTTAGCAAGCAGGTATATATATAGCGCCTTTATAAAGGGGCATGTATGCCACAGACCAAGCCCATTGTAAGTATTGAAAACGTAGTGGCGTCCGCTACGGTAAACCAGACTGTTAACCTTAACCTCATTACCCAGATTTTTCCGGATGTGGAATACCATCCAGACCAGTTTCCTGGCTTGGTATTCAGGCTCAGGTCACCCAAGACAGCCACTCTGATATTCAGCTCGGGCAAAATGGTCTGTACTGGCGCCAAGTCTGAAAAGATGGCCATTCAGGCAGTCAAGAATGTCGTTCTGAAATTGAAGAAGGGTGGCATACCGCTAGAACACGAGCCGCAGATCGAGATCCAAAATATCGTAGCCTCCGCGAGCCTTGGTGGCAAGATCCATCTGGAACTTGCAGCAAGGGTTTTGCCTCGCAGCATGTACGAGCCTGAACAGTTTCCCGGCCTCATTCACAGAATGCTCGATCCAAAGACCGTGATCCTGCTCTTTGCAAGTGGCAAGCTTGTGTGCACCGGTGCAAAGAAGGAAAGCGAGGTATATCGCGCGGTGAGCAATCTGCACACACTGCTTGAAGAGAAGAACCTGATGATCTACGAAGGCTGACCGACTAGTCCGTTTCGTACTCGCCTATCGAGGTCATTTGGTTCATGACGGACTCTAACGTGTTTTCGTCGATCAGACCGGCCTTGTGGAGCTCGTTGACTATCTGGTCTATGCCGGCGACCGTGTGCAATCTTACGCCCATCTTTTCCAGTCGTTCTTGGCCACCTTCGTGCCTGTCCAGCAGCGCGACTGCGTTTTC
>DATLXY010000186.1:0-2775 GCA_035575335.1 Nitrososphaera sp.
TATTTCGATACGGATTCGATCATTTGCGGCGGATATTATGCAATCTCTCGGAGCGTCTCCAAAGGATTGCTTTTCATCGAGTTATTCAACTTTTGTCCTGTACTTAGCAACTCCATATTTAATTGCCCCAAGGCTCTCCACTCGTTCCCCTTTCATATAACCATTAATCGGCTCAATCTCCCATACCGCAGAATTGCGGTCACTCCCAACATCTCGCTGCTTTGGTCCGTATATAACCAAGCTCCCTAACGTGCCACTTCCTGACAAGACAAAAGTCGGCGGATTGCCTCCTTCTAATTCTACTTTAGTGGCCCGCTCAAACGTGGGAGTGCAAGTTGATGCCTGGATAAGAAATAGAAAAGAAAGCGCTAAACTCTTGGTTTGGTATTTCATCATGCCACCTATAGTAACCACTAATTCTTACCTGGTCCAAAAACAGGTGGTAAGATTGGGGGTAGAAGCGGTGGATGTTTCAGCTTGTCTATCATCTGAGGTAATGCTTCTCGTGTGAAATGCTTAATGGGACTTGTAATCGGACTATATCTGTCTGTGTGAGCATCCACTCGCACAATCTCATCAGAGCGAGCAGGTACGCCACCCTTACAACAGTCTTTCGTGAATATCGTTATATGGAGCATATTGTCTGCTTTTTTAGCATAATCAAACCCGCCCCAATGTGCAGGATGAAGATCAGGGATTCTCAAGCCCAAGATGTTCACACGTAAAGGCTCGTATCCCGCATTCTTAAGTGCCTGTACCGTGTCACCATACTCTTTGAAACTTGCAGGCCCATTACCCGGCTGATCAGAATTTACTCCCCTCCCCGGCTCCAGAACCCCCCAACCATGATAGTTAGCATCTGCATAAAGTTGGATAACACGCCCTTGGGTGTCAAGATAGCGATAATCGTCTGGGACATCCTTTACATTCGGATCCTCATTCCAAACATATTTCACAATCGCCCTTCCTCCATCGTCTTTTTCCTCGATACGCTGCCAGTTATGTCCGTCAGGATCAATGAATTTTAGCGGATTGTTCAACGTGTACTGGAATTTATTAATGGATTGAGGATTACCTATATCTGCGTAAGGTAGAGGGCCAACTTTAGGAACAATCCTCGTTGTTGTTCCAGCTCCCACTAGACTGACGCCATCCCACTCATCAGGGCTTGTAAACCTGCCCTGCGCCGATGAGTAGTATCTTGCCAGGAAGTAATCCAGTCCAGACTCGTTGTCACGTTCTTTTGAGGTTAAGAACGCGCAGCGGCTCCCGGCAGCGTCAACCGAATCAACTAATACTACAACGAGACTTCGCTATTTTGGCTTTTTGAGCCGAGTTCTGTGATGTTTGAGAGTTCGTTTACGGTGCGAGCGGTACGCCGCATAGTTCCGCTCCTGTCGATAACGAACTATCTCCACCGCTTGCTCAATCTCTACGGGTCGAATTCCCCGCAGCTTGCTGCGTAACTATACTGTATGAATGAGCCGATTCATTCATAAGAGCCATAACGTTTCGGTACTTTTGTATCACATTGTTTGCCCAGCAAAGTACCGCAGAGTAATCTTTGACCAGGATGTAGATGAAAAACTTAGAGAGATTTGCCTGGAGATAAGCAAGCGATATGAAATAACATTTCTGGAAATAGGTACAGATCAAGACCATGTACATTATCTGGTGCAGAGTGTACCGATGTACAGCCCAAAGAAGATAGTGCAGACGATAAAGAGCATAACAGCCAGGGAGATAATGTTGAGGTGTCCAGAGGTGAAGAAGAAGATGTGGGGAGGGAGGTTGTGGAGGGCAGGATACTTCATCAACACGGTAGGGCAGCACGGGAACGAGAAGATGATAGGGGAATACATAAGGCGACAGGGAAGGGAAAAAGAGTATAAGAAATTGCATAACCAGCAACTCAAATTATTCTAGGAATTCGCTCAACAGCGATACCGCGCAGCTTGCTGCGCGGAGCTTCATTTTCGTGGACCACGACTTTGTTGAGGGCAACATAGCTTATCGGGAAACTCGGACACAGGAAGAGTTAAGGACTACTGGGTCGCTCCCCATGTTGGACGCGGCGACATCACAGGGAACCAGCTACGTCGGGAGTTGAAGCAAAGACCTAGGGCGACATACCTGTACAGGCAGAATTGGCAGCAGATATGGCCATAACGATGGAGAAAAACGCGATGTTAATCAGAGTAGTTTCTATGATTGTTTTCCTCTTGCTTTTTGCAGGAGTTGGCTATGGACAGTCGCATATAGGGGTGCCTAAGTCTAGCACTTCGTTTAGAATGGAAGATATGAATAGTATTGAGTTAAAGCTTCGGTTGCTACAAAGACAGCCAGATAAATGGGAGTTCGAGCTTACCTTACATAATGGTGGAAAGCACCCTCTGTTTTTCATGACTGATCCGACTCGATCAGATCGCTCCAGTGGGCCATATATTTCACTGGATGCGAATGACATATCTACCCTAGACATCAGTGCCCGATTATACCTTCCACCAATCTATTCCCTATATGTAAATGATGCTCATGTAAAGCTAAAGCGAATCGAGCCTAACACAACCCACAGTGAGATATTCACTATAGGATTCCCCTTAAAAGAAACCATACCTCCTTATGGCGAAACTCCTGAGAGGCATATTATCGATCACACTAAAATCAAGTTCATTAAGGCATCCATTGGGATACTACCTGATGACGAGGGCGTGAGAGATATACTTGAGCATAAGCCAGCAGGCCCGTTCGTTTATGGGCTTGAGAAGATTATGA
>DATLXY010000187.1:0-2383 GCA_035575335.1 Nitrososphaera sp.
CTCCAATCGGGGCGGTTGTCCCATCGAGAAACTTTCTATCCCAGGCGATGGAAGCGGCGAAACTTTCGTTGCCGTTTTCGGCGACAAACGATCATTCCAATTCGTGCGCTAATCATCCCTGCCAGCCAAGCAAGAGTAAAATCAAGTGATGTCATAACGATCTTCCTTATCGATTGCGACTTTCAAGTTTTCGCATTAACTTTTCAGACTCCACCTTCATTTGTTCTTTAAGGTCATCTTTGTTTTGTAGACCAGTCTTCAAGTCCGTAAGGGCGCGCTCAAACTGACCTGCCTTTTCTAGCAAAATTCCGCGCGCACAGTATGCATTAGCATCATCAGGGTTGAGCGCGATTACCCTCGTCCAATCCTCGATAGCGGCTTGATAATTCCCTATTTGGGCAAAAATAATTGCCCGATTCCGATAGCCTTCTTCTTCAAAACCAAGCTGGATTGCCCTTGTTGTATCTTTTATAGCCTCATCATTCTCTTTTCGGCAAAAATGAATAAATGCCCGAAACAGCGGATTAGCGGGTTCACTCGGATCTAACTTGATTGCCTCGTCAATATCCCTAATCGCTAAATCGGTCTCGCCAATATGCATGTATGCCCGCCCGCGCCAATAATAAGCTGCAGGAATATTAGGTTTATATTGAAGAACATGATTAAGATCGGTAATAGCATTCTCTGCATTTCCGATCTCATAATAGGCAATGGCACGGTTGAGGTAAGCGTCGAGCAGCATCGGATCGAGTTCGATGGCTTTACTGAATTGCTCAATGGCATTCTTTTGCTTTCCTTGAACGAGTAAGATTTCCCCTTTCTGCAAATATTTTTGTGCCGTTCGCGCTGCAAACCACTTTTTAAACATCATTAGTTCCTCCCTTGCTAGGCATGTTCCACATATACAGGCAGTTGGCATGACGATACATGACAAGAAAGACAATGTCGAGAGTTAATAGATAGAAAAGTAAAGCGACAAGCAGAGGCGTGAACACATCTTTGTCTGGTTCTTTCCCAACATAGAAACTCAGTATAATGCTTACTGCTCCAACGACCAAGAACATAAATAGAATTCCCTGTAGACTTAAGAATATCCATGCTCCGAGCTTCGTCCTGGGGGCGAGCTGTTCCCGATAAAGAATGCCCGAAAGTCTCTTATTGACGTAGGGGAAAAGACCAATGCCGGTCACTCCTGCCAGCGACGTCAGAATGAAAACCCAGGACAAGCCCGCGGCCTTATCCCACATCCGTAGCGTCACCAAATAAAAAAGAAGAGGCGGATTGAGTAGGTAGGCCACTCGCAACAGCACGCTCCCGCGGTGAATGGCAATCACACCACATAACGATCCCGCGATGACAGCAAATACGGATAGATAGGTGAGCGACAGCGAATAGCGGGTGGAGGGGAACCACGCAAATATCAGAACGAGAAAACTCGCCCCAAGGAAATAACGTGCAACAGATTTGAGCGTGAACTGTTCCATCATGACCCCAACTCCTCCAGTCCAGCGTTAACGCTGTCTTTTATAAATTTAGGAAGACCTGCTGCATCAAGTAGCACACCCGCTCCCGTTGCGATCCCAGCGGCAAGAAGTACAGTACCCCATACCGGTGCCGTCGCTCCCAAAATTGCAATGGCCGCCACTGCTGCTACCGCACCAATAGCGACCGAAATCGCCGTATCGACAGCAGTTGATACCCAGAATTCACGGTTCTCCAGCGTTTTATCTGAAAAATCATCCAAACTGGTTGCGTCTTTTCCATACTCATACGTATTTACAAGCAGGCTAAGCCCTGCGGCAGTCGGTAACGACGACTTTGCACTCTTAATAAGACCGTTCTTTACTATAGAGCCAACTGTTGATGGCTTATATGGTCCCGGCCTGAAATTGAAATCAGGGTTAACTACATCTTTGAAGTAGTCAGCCCGCATTCCACGAGGTAATCCACTTGCGCTTACGCTTACATTACCAGAAGGCAGAGGCTTAAACTTCAGATGTCGCAGATCCCAAGATAATTTCGCTGCAACAATAGCGTCAACAGCATACGAAACCTTGGGAGCCACCCAATCCCCCACCCGCTGCCACCACGATTTCGGCTGTTGGATGTTCTCCGGCGTACAAACGGGGGGCGGCGTAACAACCTCTGCCCGTTCGCCTTGATGGTACACCCGCACCGCCTCCCACGCCCGTTGACCTTCCCCTTCCTCCAGCCACCGCTTCTCCTCCTCATCCACATACCCCAGCGGCGCATACGGCGCGACGGGAACAACCCTCCCCATCTCCTCCTCCGCGGCAGAGAGGTTGGTGTATTTCTCTTTCGCATTTTGCGCCGCTTGGGCAATGCGCCAATTCCGTATTTTCAACTGCTCTATCAGCGCTAT
>DATLXY010000188.1:0-10264 GCA_035575335.1 Nitrososphaera sp.
GACGCGACCGCCGATCCACGTCTAGTTGCCGTGGATCTGATCTCTCAGGCAGAGCACAGCACCGATACCATCTGCGGGCTGGTGACGACGAATAGCAGGCTCGCGTCGCAGGTTCAAGAACAGGTGCGGCTAATGGTAGACAAGATAACGCGCTCAGACATCGTGAGATCGAGCCTAGAGGACAGGGGCTTTATTGCCATTTGCAAGAACGAAAATGCCTGCATTGACTTTGTCAACGAGTTTGCGCCAGAGCACCTCGAGATAATAAGCAAGAATGCAGATTTGGTGGCCAAGAAAGTGGATTCCGCCGGGCTCGTGTTGATAGGCCAGTATGCACCTTCGTCTGCAAGCGACTATTTACTTGGTTCAAACCATGTGCTGCCTACGCTTGGATTTGGCAAGTCCCGTGCGTCGTTGTCTGTACTCGACTTTGTGAAGATTGTAAACAAGGTCAAGGTGACAAGAGCAGGACTCGCAAAGGTCGAGAGATCGGTCAGGGAAATAGCGGAGGCCGAGGGACTGCTGAACCACTACGAAGCGGTGCGGGCGAGGATGGATAATGAAGAGTCGAGGAAGAAGGAAAAAGATGAAGCGAAGAAGTAGCAAGAGCTTTGAAGAGTCGGTCAAGAGGATAGCCAGGCTCGGCCACTATGTCAAGCCGGAAAAGGTAGAAGGCGCGATAAAACTTGACTCAAACGAGAATTTTGCTCTCGACAGAGAATTTATCGCAGGTATTGCCGCAGAAGCCGCGCAGCGGGTTGATCTGAGGGAATACCCACTTGACCAGCTTGAAGAGCTCTACTCGCGGCTTGCAGATTACGCGGGCGTTGACGAAAATTGCATAGCGGCAGGCAGCGGATCGGATCAGGTGATCGAACTCCTCCTATCCACCCTCGGACGCAGGCGGGCGACGGTATTTGCTCCCACTTTCTCGTATTTCATTAACAGGTGCGAGCTGCACGGCATAAAGGTCGACCAGGTGCCTCTGACGCCGGATTTCACGCTTGACAATAAGGCGTTTGTACAGAGCGCAAGGAAATCAGACCTCGTGTACATCTGCTCGCCGAACAACCCCACTGGTAACCAGATAGACAGGGAGACGGTCATAGAGATTATCGATTCGCTGAAGGACAGGCTGATCCTAGTGGACGAGGCATATGTCGACTTTGCTGACTACTCCCTTTCCGAGGACGCGACGAAACGCAGCAACGTGATAGTGCTCCGCACGCTTTCAAAGGCGTATGGACTTGCGGGTGCTAGGGTAGGTTACATGGTTGCAAACAAGAAATTCGTCCATACCTTCAGGTCTGTCATACAGTCACCATACCCGATCAGCACGCTTTCGCTTGCAATAGCGTCCAGCGTCCTTGCCCAAGCAGACCACGTATTGGAGACGATCAGGACAATAAGGAGCGAAAGGGACAGGGTCTTTGACAGGCTGTCGAGGCTTGCAGCCATCAGGGTGTTCGAGTCGGACGCAAACTTTCTGTTTATCGAAACGGGCAAGCACTACAACGCGATTTCAAGGACTCTGGAAAGCAACGGCATAGTGGTCAAGATGCTTGGCAACATAGCGGGCCACAAGGGCTGTATGAGAGTGACGATAGGAACGCGGGAAATGAATGATAAGTTCCTTCGCTGCATAGAAGAAGGGGCTTCTATCTGATGTACGATTGTGCGCTTTTTGATATCGACGGCGTCCTAGTAGACGTACGAAAATCGTACAACGCAGCGATTAAAAAGACCGTAGAGTATGTGCTCAGGTCCATAACGGGCTGGCAATCTTCATCCTCCTTCTCCGTCTCGTCGCCGGTATCGTATCGCAACCTCGTCACCGACCAGCTCATCCTGAAGTTCAGGCAGAGCGGCGGCTTTAATAACGACACCGATACTACGTATGCGATAACGCTCGCGATGCTGGCGCGCGCTCCAAAGAGCATGACAGAAGCAAGAGAGTTCCTTGCGCAGGTTGCGGAGAACGCCGACGAGAGTGGCTGTATATCGGTTGAAAGGTTTCTCTCGAACCACTATGATATTGAAAAGTGGAAAAGGCGGTTGAACTACCCGGCGCCTGTCCGGGAAAGCATGATTGCAAGAGTATTTGACGAGCTGTTTTACGGACCCGAGCTCTTCAGAAAGCGTAACAACGCAGAGCCGAAGTACTGGAAGAAAGGAAACAAGCCTCTAATCAAGAACGACAGGGTTTCGGTGAACAGCAGGACAATGAAAAAGCTCCACGAAATGTTTAGAGGCAACCTTGCAATAGTATCCGGAAGAAGCAGGCTTGCGGCCGAGTACTCGCTCAAGCCGGTGATGAAGTATTTCAATTTAGATGCCTGCGTGTTCCTCGAAGACGAAAGCCGCGTGTACGCCAAGCCTAACCCGTATGCTATCAGGCGGGCCATGGAAGTAATGAATGCGAGAACCGCCGTCTATGCCGGCGACTCGGTAGAAGACCTGCTGATGGCAAGGCGGGCAGAAAAAGAATTTGGCGTGAAGATAGCGTTTGTGGGCATATATGGCAACAGCCCCGACCCGTTAAAGACGGCAAAGCAGTTCAAGCAGCAAGGAGTTGAGGTGATCGCAAGGGGCGTCAACCAGTTACCGAACACGATAAATAAGGTACTGGCTGTTTAACTGATGTTGACGAGTGTAAGAAAGGCTAGGATTGAGAGGATAACAAAGGAAACTGCAGTCACCGTTCAGGTCAATATTGACGGCACGGGTGAGACGAACATCAAGACTGGCCTTTCATTTATCGACCACCTTGTCACCTCGATCGCCAAGCATGCCATGATAGACATTACACTAAATGGCAAATCAAATGACGGCATAGTCCATCATCTCGCGGAAGATGTTGCCATTGCGCTGGCACACACAATAGACAAAGCACTGGGCGAGCGGGAAAGGATCGCAAGGTTCGGCTATGCGCTGGTCCCGATGGACGAGGCGCTTGCGTATGCATCGATTGATCTAGTAAAGCGACCGTACCAGAAGGTGGAGCTAAAGCTCACCCGGCAAAGCATAGAGGGAGTGCCTAAGGAAGACCTCGAGCACTTTGCAAGATCGCTTGTACAGAACCTGAATGCCTGCACGCACATGCTGGTGCAGTACGGCGAGAACGACCATCACAAGGTCGAAGCCGCGCTCAAGGCGTTTGCAGTGGCACTCCGTATGGCATCGAGCATAGATAGTAGGAGAATAGGCGTCCCGAGCACAAAGGGGGCAATGTGAATCTGACAAAGATAGCAATATTCGATTATGGCGCCGGCAATCTGTTTAGCCTGAAATCGGCCCTGGGGCGTAACGGGGCGGAGAGTGTTGAGATAATCTATGACTTGAAGGATCTAGACAGGTTCGACGGCTTGATTCTTCCTGGTGTAGGCAACTTCGATCCCGCTGTAGAGTCGGTAAAGAAAGGGGCAAGGCACCTTGACAGGGCGATAAGTAAAGGCAAGCCCGTGATGGGCATCTGTCTTGGCATGGAAATGCTCTTTGAGAGGAGCGAGGAAGGCAAGCTTGAAGGATTGAAAATACTGGACGGAGAGGTAGTGCTCCTGCCAAAGAACAAGGTCAAGATCCCGCACATAGGCTGGAATAACCTCAAGATCAAGGGTCGAAGCAAGCTGCTAGAAGGTGTCAAGGACAACGCGTGGGTGTATTTCGTGCACTCGTACCGCGCGGCTCCGAAGAACCGTAAGTTGGTGGTGGCCACATCAGACTACGGGGTCACAGTCCCGGCCGTCATCGAAAAGGACAACCTTATCGGCGTACAGTTCCACCCGGAAAAGTCCGGCGAAGTCGGCGCGACCATGCTCCGGAACTTTATCAAAATGTGTTACAATGGTGCGAAATGAGAATCATTGCCGCAGTTGACATTATGGGCTGGAGCGTAGTCAGGCTTGTCAAGGGAGATCCCGCAAACAAGACGGTTTACAGCAGCGACCCCGTTGAAACTGCGAGGAAGTGGGAGGCTGCCGGCGCAGACATGCTGCACATAGTAGATCTTGATGCCGCGTTTGCTAGCGGCGACAACTCGCAACTAGTCTCGGAAATAGCGGGTGCGATAAAGATCCCGGTGCAGGTGGCGGGCGGCATAAGATCGGTAGAAAAGGCCGAGGAGATGCTCGGAAAGGCAGCCAGGGTGGTGATAGGCACAATGGCATACAACCAGCCAGAGACCGTAAGGAGGCTGGCCAAGAAGAATCCCGGCAGGGTCGTTATCTCGATCGACCAGATAGGTGGTAACGTGATGGTTAAGGGATGGAAGGAGTCAGCAGGCACCAGAGTAGCCGATGCGATATCCCAGTTCTCGGCGATGGGCATTGACGAGTTCTTGCTCACAAGCATCGAGCGGGACGGCACGTTGCAGGGACCCGATGTTGAGACTCTGGCAGAGGCGGCCAAGTCTGGGAGAATAATCGCAAGCGGAGGAATCACCAGCCTGAACGATATTGTAAAGGTCAGGAGCGCTGGCTGCAGCTCTGTCATTCTGGGCAAGGCATTGTATGAAGGCAAGATCACGATCGAGAGGGCGAAGGCGCTGGCATGACGCTTGCAAAGAGGGTAATACCGTGCCTTGATGTAGACAACGGGAGAGTAGTAAAAGGCGTCCACTTCGCGGAGGTGAAGGACGCCGGCGACCCGGTGGAGCTGGCCAAGAAGTACAGCGAGCAGGGGGCCGACGAGCTGGTATTCTTAGACATCACTGCGTCGCAGCAGGGGAGGGAGACCATGAAGAGCGTTGTGAGAAAGGTGGCAAGCGTCATCGACATCCCCTTCACCGTGGGAGGGGGTATCAAGAAGCTCGAAGATGCTCGCGATATTCTGCTATCCGGTGCGGACAAGGTTTCAATAAACACGGCGGCGGTCAAGAACCCAGAGCTGATAACGCAGCTGATGTCTATCTTCGGCAAGCAGTGCGTGGTGGTTGCCATCGATGCAAAGAGGAACTACAACATCGAGAACGACAAGACGGTATTCAAGGATAATGGTAAAAAGTTCTGGTTCGAGGTGAGGATCTACGGCGGCAAGGAAGGCACAGGCCTTGACGCGATAAAGTGGGCAAAGGAAGTGGAGAAGAGAGGAGCCGGCGAGATACTCTTGACCAGCATCGATGCAGACGGCACCAGGAACGGCTACGACATCGTGCTTACAAAGGCCGTATGCAAGTCGGTCTGGATCCCCGTGATAGCTTCTGGCGGCTGCGGGAGTCCCCGGCACATGCTCGAAGTGTTTAACAAGACAGATGTCGACGCTGTGCTTGCCGCATCGATATTCCACTACGAAAAGTCGACCGTCGACAAGGTCAAGATGTACTTAAAGAGGAGCGGAGTCAAGATAAGGATAGGATGATTTAACGCCTGCTACCGCTTGTGTTTTTCTTCTACCGCAGCATCTCTCAAAATCCAGTCTTTCATCCAGCTTTTTCTGCAGTTCCTTGTAAAGCCTGTACTTCTGCGTCCACTTTGAAAAGACGATCCGCGGCCTTATTCCTACACCAAGCCATACCAGAAAAACCGCAGTCCCAATTATGCGCAGCGTCAACTCCACATTCCATGAACAAGCCTTTTCTCGATTATAAAACAGACAGTAACAGAGTTACTTGCGGCGGCCATATTTCTTCTGCTCATCCCTTGGAAACAGCAGCTCGTAAAGCTCTAGGATCGATGTGGATATTTCCTTGCCTTTCTCTGAAACCCGTATTTGACTATCCTGTTCTGCTCTCCCCACGGTTCCTCAAACGGAATTATCAGCCCCTTCTCCACCAGCTCGTCAATTATTGGCTTATGCTTGACGTTGTTCAAGCCGCACTAGCTCAGGAGCTGGCTATGGTTGAGCTCGCCGTAATCGGTAAGCTTCAATATGATACCTTTCTGATATAAATCCTCTCTCGATGGATATGAACAAATTTTACTCAATTGCCATAGGAATATGTTGTCAGTTACTACCGTGCGACAGGAGGGAGGCAGTAGGTGCAGCAACTGCTGCCGCTATCCAGCAAGTAGAGGTTAGGCATACCACGAGGGCAAATAAGTATTGAGGTAACTCAGTTAAGTAGGACATGTAAACAAGGGTTAAAACAAAAATCGGACAATACAATCCCCACCATGGGTTGGAAAATCGTGCTACTGTTGATATCCATAGTGATCGGGTCGTTCATAATAGCCGGCGCGATCGTGGCTGCTCAGGTTCTGTCGGGATAGACATCGAATCCTTGGAAGGTATTAAAGAATTTGAAAACTCCAGCAGGGGCTCGCCTGCAGCCATTCCTGCCAATGCTACAGTAGTAAAAATAATAGCAGATGTTTGAAGCGATTCATACGATCCGAATCCCGTGGAGGTCTGGGTTGGATAAACCGTCGCCTGGCAAAATGATGATTCTGCCACACTTACTGCCACTGCAAACGATGGCACATTTGACTCAAGTATATTGAGGGAGAGGTGTTCAGCTTTACTTTCTAAGAAGAGTGAGAATTCCCTGACTACTGCGAGATCCATCCAAACATGAATGGGTCTGTGACTGTAAGATAATAGTAGGTCGCAAGAAGCATTAAGGAGCATGATAGGATGGGATCAGAAAATACAATAGTTTGAAATAGCTCTCTGCGCCATCGAGAGATGATGATGTTCGGTGATTCCAACAACCCCATCCTTTTTGAAACTCATCTGGAAGGACTGACAGAGTCTGTAAGGACGATATTGCTTGACCTGCGCGCCTTCGTTAAGTCACTTGGCAGCAATGTCATCGAAGAGGCGAGGCCGCACAGGGTTACCTATGCAAAGACAATCAACTTCCGCACCTTCTTAGATATAAGGCCGGCAGGCGACTCGCTCGTGTTGTTGATAACTTATGGGAGAGCAGCTCCGCCAACGACAGCAACAGTTAGGACTGCAGAAGATGCGGAAAAGGCAAAAAAGCAGATAGCTGAGGCGTACCGGAAAATTCAGTAGCTTATTACAAAGTCGGCGAATTCGCCGGTGTATTTGTCGAATTTCACGTTCACGCCGTTTACCTTGGCCTTTGGTGGCCCCACGTGGCACCACTCGATCACTTTGTTGACATCAGCTTCATTGCCTTCAAGAACAGCCTCTACCCGACCGTCCGGCAGGTTACGCACCCACCCAGTAACGTTGTTCTTTTTTGCCACGTCCTTTGTGTTTTGCCTGAAATAGACGCCTTGAACAATGCCGCTGACAAAAATATGGGCACGGATTTTCTTGCTTTCGTTCATTTCGCTGTATTGCTGTCATTGATTTAAAAAATGTTCCCGCCATGGAAAAACGGGAGAAGCCACTTCCTGTTGTTGTTAGACTAGGTCGCCGCCCTCTTCCCTGAAGAGGTGTTCGTACGTCGTTTCCTTTCTCACAAGGCGGAACTTGCCGTCGCTTTCCTTCATGACGATCGGTGGCTTGATCTGACAATGGAAGGGCATGTTGAAAACTACTGAGTAGGCTCCGACATTGTAGAACGAGACGTACCTTCCAACCTCTGACTCCGTCAGGTCGGATGCTTTTGAAAGCGGGAACACATCATATGTGTCGCACAGCCTTCCAGCAAGGTGCGTATTTTTCACCGGCGTAACGGTGGTCGTCCTCTCGTTGCCGTCCACTACTGGCACAACCTCCTGCGGGTATTCCTGCTTGAGCAGCGCAGCGTCGAGCAGTATATGGTAGCCCGCGTCAACAATCACAATCTTGTGTTCATTGTATACCTTTGTGTTGACTATTCTTGAAATGAGCATCGACGATTCGGCCACGAGGAAGCGGCCACTCTCGACCATGAGCTGGAACGTCCCGTGCGTTTCCGCAAGCTGGTTGAGCTTGTCGACATGGTTTTCAGCCATCTGCGCAGGAGTCGGGACAGGGTCGGTGTAAAATACAGGCGTTCCTCCACCAATGTCAAATGTACTGACCTGGAATGAAGGATGTTCCTTCTTCATCTTGGTCATGAACGCATCCATCTTGTCCAGCGCGTGAGTATAGCATGAAAAGTCTGTGATCTGAGAACCCAGATGGAAGTGGAAGCCCTCGAATTTGAGGTTATCACTGCCCAAGATATGCTTGACAATCTTCGAGGCGCTGTCGATCGTTCCGCCGTTGAACGGTACCCCGAACTTGCCGTTCCTGTATGATGCACGAACCTCGGCCTTGACGCCTACCTCCGGGTTAACGCGTATCATTGTGAGTGGCTTTGTTCCTACCTTGCTTGCAGCCCTAGCCAAGTTTGTCATTCCGTTAAAGGAGCTGACGACAACTCTGCGGACGCCGCTCTGGAGTACTTCGATGTACTCTTCTTGTTCTTCTGTCACGCTTGTGTAAATGACGTTCTCCGGGTCTGCCTTGCACCGTTTGATAAAGTGGAGCTCGCCAAGTGAAGTCAGGTCGAACGTCAACCCGTCCTTCATGAACGCCTTGATCACTGCCGGAGTAAAGTTGGCCTTGATCGAGTACGCGATCTTGACTGGGCCCTTGTATTTTGAATAAGCTTTGTGCAGCTCCTTGGCCTTTGCGTGCAGTGTGTCTTCATCTACCAAATAAAGCGGTGTGCCGTATTGTGCGACTAATTTGTTGATCTCAACGGGCGAGACAAAGCGATTTAGTGCGGCTGCAGCTGGTTTTTCTACGAGTTGAACCTGTGAATTTTCAACCAATTTCTTTTAATTACGTCTATCATAAAACCAATTGCTTAAAAACATTTGCCCGCGCTGCGCGTCAGGAAAATTTCGATCAAAATGAAAAAATCAAAAAAGAAAAACGAAAAAAGAGTTTAGCGGTAGTACGGAACCGCTTTCTCTGCCGGCTTTCCTTCCCTCTGCGTCTTAATCTTCCTTACAGCCTCTTCAAAGTGGCGAAGCATCACGTGTGCTTCTGACGCGTGTTTGGCTGCTTCTTCCGGCGTGGGATATTTCGCAAGGTACTCGTGCAGCACAAGAGACACCGCCGTGTTGGCTACTGCGCTTGTGTCCGCGCCGCTGAAACCTTCTGTCATCTCGGCTATCTTGGCAAAGTCCACGTCCGGACCTATCGGCTTCCCTTTCGAGTGGATTTCTAGGATTCTCTGCCTTGCAGCCTTGTCCGGCATTGGTACAAATACGATCTTGTCGAATCTGCCGGGACGCAAGAGCGCAGGGTCAATCATATCCGCCCTGTTGGTCGCAGCAATTACCACGACGCCTGACAGCGCTTGAATGCCGTCAAGCTCGGTAAGCAACTGGGACACGACCCGCTCGGTGACCATGCTGTCGCCACCCATGCCCCTTGTGGGAGCGATAGAGTCTATTTCATCGAAGAACACGACGCAGGGAGCTGCCTGTCTGGCTCTCCTGAAGATTTCGCGTATGCCGCGCTCGGATTCACCGACCCATTTGCTAAGGAGTTCAGGTCCCCTTACGCTAATGAAATTCGCTTCCGATTCGGTCGCGACTGCTTTTGCAAGCATGGTCTTCCCTGTCCCGGATGGTCCGTGCATGAGAACGCCCTTCGGCATGGTGTGTCCGAGCTTTGCGTAAAGATCCGGATATCTCAACGGCCACTCTACTGCTTCCTGAAGTTCGCGCTTCACTTCTTCCAGCCCGCCAATTGCAGACCATGGAACATCTGGTGACTCTAAGTAGACCTCTCTCATGGCAGACGGCATTACTTCCTTGACCGCATTTTCAAAGTCGCTCATGGTGACTACGAGCTTGTTCAGCACTTCCGGTGAAAGCTTTTCGTCTTCTAGATTGAGCTCTGGCAGGACGCGCCTGAGACATTTCATTGCGGCCTCTTTGCATAGGTACTCCAGGTCAGCTCCAACAAAACCGTGAGTCACCGCTGCGACCTTGTCTTGGTCAACATCGGTATCGAGCGGCATGTTGCGGGTGTGGATCTGCAGGATCTCCAACCGGCCGCGCTTGTCTGGAACCTTGATCTCGATTTCTCTGTCAAAACGTCCTGGCCTTCTGAGCGCCGGGTCTATTGCGTTTGGCCGGTTCGTTGCCGCAATGACAATGACCTTGCCTCTAGCTTCAAGACCGTCCATCAGCGATAGCAATTGAGAAACAACTCTCCTTTCGACCTCTCCTGTTACTTCTTCCCGCTTTGGAGCGATCGAGTCGATTTCATCGATGAATATGATTGACGGCGCCTTCTCCTTCGCTTCCTTGAATATCTCCCTCAGCCTTGCCTCCGACTCGCCGTAGAACTTGCTCATTATCTCCGGTCCGGAGATGCTGATGAAGTGGGCATTGCTCTCGTTGGCAACAGCCTTTGCCAGCAGAGT